>JBAUBP010000055.1:0-5382 GCA_049676905.1 Bathyarchaeia archaeon | reverse complement strand
GGTTAATTCTTGCATTAAATGAAGGTTCACAACTAATTTGGAATCTTCCATACAAAGATGAGAATATCTTGTGTTTTTTTACAGCATACATGTATTGGAATGGAGACCTCCCACTTTTAGCCTGTTTGTCAGATGAAAAGCCTAACAAACCATTTATCGCTTATCGAAGTGACAAGCCAAGTGGAGAAGAATTTCTCTATACTGACACGTTCGATGATGCAAGATATAGATATGCCACAATAACTGACTTTAAAAAAACTCCAGATCTATTCCTGAGAGCTCTTAACGGTGATTTTTCAAAACCTGCTGAGCCATTGATGATGGAAGTGAAGGATTTGACAGCTCTCCTTCGTACTTTAGTTCCTCTTTCAATAAGGGAATCAATTTCATTTCCACTCTGGCATTTTAAGAAAGATGGTGATGAATATCTTGGAGCTGTTATTCCATTCGAGCATTATTATGAGTCTGATGCACTGCCAGTATTTTTTTATCTCAAACTTTCTGAATCTTTACAAGAACCGTTCATAAGATATAATGCATCAAAACCTGCAGGTGAAACATTGGAATTTACATCAAACACTTCAGATGCAAAATACTTCTATGCAAAAGTGATAGATGTTGACCATCTACCTTTCATAGTGTGATGAGATCTTATTCGGATAATTTAAAATTCTTATAACGATGATGAGGTTTTATTGAAATGCGTAAGATAAATTTAGCTTTAGTTGGAGTGGGAAATTGCTCTTCAGCATTAGTTCAAGCAGTAAACTATTATGGACGTTCAAAAAAACGACTGCCCACAGGACTGATGACGGAAAAAGTTGGGCGATATTCAGTAAAGGACATGAGATTTGTAGCTGCTTTAGATGTAGACCGCAATAAGGTTGGAAAAGATCTTTCAAAAGCAATTTTCCAATCACCAAACAATACCCCAAAGTTCAGTAATGTTCCAGAAACTGGAGTTACTGTCGAGAAAGGCCCTCTACTTGACGGATTAGGTAGTTATGCAAAAGAGAAAATACAGATAGCCCAAACTAAAACAGTTGATGTTAAAAGGCTACTCGAAAAAACAGAAGTTGACATTCTAATAAATCTCTTACCAAGTGGAGCAAATAAAGCAACAAAATATTACGCGAAAGAAGCTCTTTCAGCAAAATGTTCGTTTATTAACGCTACCCCTTCCAGACTTGCATCAGATAAAGTATGGCAGAGAAAATATCAGAGAGCTAAGCTCCAACTGGTGGGCGATGATATTAAGGACCAAATAGGGTCAACCGTTCTACATGAAATTATTTTACACACATTATCTAGAAGAGGGGTAAAGATCGACGAAAGTTATCAATTAGATGTTGGTGGGAGCATGGAATCTTTCAGTGCGCTGGAAAAGGAAAGGTATAGTTCAAAAAAGAAATCAAAACTTACCGCTGTAGGTTCAGCAGTGCCTTATGAATTCCCATTAGTTGCAGGGTCATCTGATTACGTTGAATTCATGGGTAATTCGAGAACTAGTCATTTCTGGATACAAGGAAATTACTTGGGTAAATCACAGTTTACTCTCGATATGACCTTAAATTTTATAGAAGGGCCGTCTTGTGCCTCGGTACTGATGGATGTGATAAGAGGAGTAAAACTTGCCAAAGATAAAAAAATGGTAGGCGGGCCGAAAGAAATATGTTCATACGCGTTTAAGATGCCGCCCGATCCCATCCCGCTTGATGAAGCTGCAAAATTATTTAAAAAATTTTCCACTAGCAAACGTTGAGTAAAACTCTGATAGAAGTCGACGGGCTAATGCATAGATTCAAAGATTCAATAAAGAACACATCAGAGAATTTAGGAAGTAATATTGTTCTGGCCTTAGATATCGATAAAGAAGATCCTAAAGTCTTAGTAAAAAAATGTGTGGAAATAATCGATGCAGTTTCGCCACATATTTGTGGAGTGAAATTTGGTAGGCCCCTAATTCTAAGATTATCGCTTAATAGGCAAATTAGAGACCTTATCAGACTAGCACACGAAAAAAGATTAATTACAATTATGGATGCAAAGATCAATGATGTTGCTCATACAAATCTAAGCATTGCTACTCAATACTTTGATGCAGGATTTGATGCCATTATTGCCTCGCCATTTGTAGGTTGGGAGGGTGGTTTAGACACTGTATTTCAAGAAGCATCAAAAAGAAACAAGGGAGTAATTCTCTTGGTGCATATGAGTCATAAAGGAGCAAGTCAAGGATACGGTAGGATTGTAATGGATCCAGATTCCACTGAAAAAATTCCACAATTTATTATTTTTGCAAAAAATGCTTTGGATTGGAAAGCCGATGGAGCTGTCGTCGGTGCAACACATCCAAATAATATCGCTGTTGTAAAACAGATCCTGGGTGAGGATGTTCCAGTTTTTGCTCCAGGGGTGATAGCTCAAGGAGCCTCTCCAAAGGATGCTATCAAGGCAGGAGCTGATTATTTGATTGTGGGACGGGGTATCTTTTCATCGTCAGAACCTGAAAAATCTGCAAAAAAAATTAAAGATGAGGTAAACTCAGCAATCAAATAGAAAGGCTGAATCTGATTCTGAGTACTCATGATTGATTTCAGCAAGGTTTTTTAGACTTCTAGTGTACCATTTGAGAAAAAGTAGTTGATGAAGACTTGTCAAAGATCAATGTTGCGATTGTAGGCATAGGTAACTGTGCATCTGCACTTATCCAGGGAGTAAATTTCTATAAAGGCATATCATCGGAAGAGGAAATTACGGGTTTATTACACGTTAATTTTGGCGGATATCGGCCAGGTGACATAAAATTTGTAGCAGGATTTGATGTTGATGCGAGAAAGGTTGGAAAAGATCTAAGTAAAGCAATAAAAATTAAGCCTAATAACACTAGAACTTTTTCTGAAGTACCCAATTTGGGAGTCACTGTAAAACGTGGTCCTATAATGGACGGTCTGGGTAAATATCTCAAACCAGTTGTCAAGGTTGATAAAAATTCAGTTGAGACCGATGTTGTTGACGTCCTCAATGAAGCAGAAGCTGACATTCTTATTAATTATCTTCCAGTAGGTAGCGAAGAAGCTTCAAAATGGTATGCTGAACAGGCGTTAAAAGCTGAGTGCGCGTTCATCAACTGCATACCTGTTTTTATTGCATCTGATGATGCTTGGCAAAACAAATTCAGATCTGCTGGTTTACCAGTCGCTGGAGACGATGTGATGAGTCAGATAGGCGCTACAGTACTCCACAAAACATTGGCGAAATTACTAGTAGATCGAGGGGTCAAAATTGATGAAAGTTATCAATTAAACATAGGCGGAGACACAGACTTCTTGAATATGCTGGAACAGGAAAGACTTCGATCAAAAAGAATAAGCAAAACAAGTGCTGTTCGAGCCATGATTCCATACGATGTTCCATTAAGAATTGGTCCAAGCGATTATGTTGATTTTCTTGATAATAAAAAAATCTGCTATATTCGAATCAAAGGAAGATACTTTGGTGATACCCCCGCAAGTATAGAAGCTAAACTTGACATATGGGATGCTCCCAATAGTGGGGGAGTAATTATAGATGCTATTAGAGCTGTTAAACTTGCGTTAGATCGGAAAATCGCAGGCACTTTAACGAGCATATCTTCATACGCTTTTAAACATCCACCTACGCAACTGCCAGCTAGTGTTGCTAAAGAATGGGTTGAAGAATTCATTATAGGAAAACGAGAAAGATAAATTGGTGCGCATTAGATTTTTTCAATGTAGATGAGATGAAATACGAAACAAAAATGTCATGGTTTACTCATTATTGTCTACATAAAGCTTTTATCATGCGGGATTTTGTTTCAACCCAGTGAGCAGTATGGGTGGATCTAAAAAGAAAAGCATGTCCAAAATGGAAATGAACGAGAGAACAGGCCAAGATAAGAAACCAGAGAAAAAATCCAAAGGAACTAAAGGAAAAATGGATTTTGAAAAGAAAGAAAAGAGCACGAGGATGCCTGATATAAATAATGAAAAATTAATTTCAGATATTTCCAAAATGGGCGCAATAACTCCATATGCTGTTGCCTCACAATTAAATTTAAGGATCAGTCTAGCGAAAGACTTGCTTGATGAATTAGAGAAAAAACAGCTAATCAAATCAGTTGGAGGAAATGCTCGAGTTAGGATATATGAGGCTCCAGCGGCTGCCTGAGCATTATCTTTTGCTTTTTATTTTTTTAATAAGAATATCAAATATGTGTCTACACTCTATGCCTTTTCAAGTTTAATCCTTTTGCTAGAATTAATTTTCTGAAATATCTGTAAATTATCATTAATTTTTCCGATGACATTCATTGGGCTGTATGGTTGCGTCGCATTTAAAAAAATGCATACTGCTGATCCCATTGGCCAATATGCGACAGTTCCAGGATCAACTTGAGTCTTAGGTTTTTCAACTCCAATATTTATTGGCGCTTTAAAATAGACCATGTCTTGGCTTAGGGCAGTTATCCCATTCAGTGGCATTAAGCGTAGTAAAGCATCAATCGTTCTCGGTGCCAAAAATCTAATCAATTCGCCCTTTGCGTTACCAGCATCTTCTACCGTAAACTGAACTTCTATTCGGGATATGCTTTCATTCAAATATATCGCCGATTATCGATTGATTACTAATAGTGGCATCCGTCAATCATATCTAATTCTTGGTTAAGATTCGTTCTAGGTTCTTGGCAATCTCCTCAATATGTTCTTGTTTGACCATGGGATGTATTGGAAGGGAGAAAACCTGTCTTGAAGCTTTTTCTGTTTCTTGTAAATCCACCTTCTGTGATGCATATTTTCGATAAAGTGGAAGTAGGTGAACCGGGGTTTCATAATATACGGCGGCCCCTATGTTCTTCGAACGTAGTTTACTGACAACTCTATTTCGTTTACCCGCATTCGCCCCTCTCATTCTTACTGTGTAAAGGTGCCAAGCGTGTTTACTGCCTTCAGGTTCGAGTGTCAGTTCAAGTTTTTTGATGTCTTGAAGCTTCTTTGTAAGATGTTCGGCGTTTTTTCGTCTCTTCTCTAAGAATGTTGGAAGTTTTTTTAGTTGTACCGTACCGATTGAAGCGGCAATCTCGGGCATTCTATAATTGTGTCCTAATGTTGAGACCCAATAGGGTCTTTCTTCTCCATGTACTCTAATACGTCTGATTTTTTCAGCAAATTCAGCTTCATTTGTAGTTACCATTCCCCCTTCTCCAGTTGTTATGTTTTTTACGCCGTAGAAACTGAAGCATGATGCGTCCCCTATGTTTCCAATCTTTTTATTTTGGTACTCGGCCCCTACAGCTTGAGCCGCATCTTCTATTACGGTTAATCCACTTTTTTTTGCAACCTTGATTATAGGGTTCATATC
>JBAUBP010000054.1:0-3034 GCA_049676905.1 Bathyarchaeia archaeon | reverse complement strand
TTGTACTGATAATTAAGAACCAAACTTAAAGAGATTTTATTAACTGTTCTTCAAGGTTAATGTATCTTGTAATAATTGGTGAAACGCTACCATAGATCTCTCTTAGAAATCTGACACCATCTTCTTTTGATATTTTGTTGGACTTGTATGCTCTGATAATGATTTGAGATAAGCCTTCAACTTTTAACTCAAGGAGTTTCGCTACAGTATTGATTTCCCTGTCTTCTGTCAAGACTATGGCTTTGTTTTGAATAGCCAAAGCCACACATGACTCCTCGCATATCGAAAGTTTTATGCCTGTTTTAGATTCGATTCGATCAATATGCATCAAATGCTCTAAATCAGGGTCAAAGATTTCTAGCCATCCTTCTGAAATTGGGGCATCAAAATTTCCGCCAGTGATCTCTGCGATATACGCTGTTGGAATAATTATTTTTTCATATGAAAGATTGAGGAGTCCAAATTTATTGTGTTTCAGGAGTAGAATTGCTACTTGCATGTCTGGAATTGCTATCATTCATCTGCCATCTCTTTGGTCGATGAACCTTCTTCGTATCTTGGAGCTATACCGCGCTTTCTCATTTCTTCCATGAACTCTGCTAATCCTAATCCCGAAATTTCGGCTGCGCGACCTACAGAAATATGACCACGTTGATATTCTTCGAGCGCGAATCTGACAGCAATTTCTCTAAATCCTAATCGGGTTGATTCGTTTAGAATTATGGACCTAGATGTTTTCTTCTGTCTAGCTAGTTCTATTACATCTCTCAGTAAATCATTTGGAATGGATATTGATACTCGAGAGTTTCCAAACATTTGTGATTGATACATGTCTTTGGTTGATCGCTTCTTTTTCAATTTGGTTGCACCACTTTAATGTGAATTTATACTCTCATCTTATATGTTATATTGGATCCATCGAAATCAAATGATCTGTTTAATTTAATTTGTATGTTTGCAGTATTTGATTGAAAATTCTTTTTGAAGGGGTTTTTTTATAATCTCTAAGAATTTTATTGGAATCATTACTGGTAATTGAGTTCATAGATAGTTGCATCATATCCAACAATTCTTTATTTTTGAAAATAAAATGACAAATAGATGTTAAGTTATTAGGACGCCTATTTCTGCTAGCGGATTCGAAATCTATTATGATCGGTTTCCAATCAGAGTTTCTGATTATCACATGTTTCGAAGCATTACTTAATTCACCATGATCAAGATGTATGATATCCATTTTGTAGCATTGAGTTAATATGTCCTTGAGTACAGCCTTTACTTTCGTAAGACGAAATGATCTTACATTGTTAAGCCATTCGCTAATTAAGGATCCAGCAATGTACTCCATTAGAATAAAATTTTTTGAGTAGAGGAATAGTCTCGGTCCGAGTGAAGAGGAATTGGCGAAATTCAACATTTGAACTTCATGAAACATGTCTAACCGATCTGCATCCATTCTTCTTATCTTAAGAATTACCAGTCCAGATGCAGTATCTGCAAGAACAGCTATGCTGACACAGCCTTTTCCAATAACTTGATGACCATCGATTTTTTTTAAGCCCTCTAATCGAACATTTTTCACACCGATACTTTGAAGATCTTTTATTCGTCGGGCTTTCTCCTGTTCATCAGGTTTAGGATAGCAAATAATTTCCTTGGGTAAGTTTGATAGAATCGACACAGGAAATTCCTCCCACATATTGATATTCGATTATTCTAGTGAGTTTTCAAGCCAACTTGGTTTTCCTTTTAGATGCGAATGAAGAAACGGCGAAAATTCTGGAATATCAAAAAATCTTTGGATTTCATTATCAACCAATATTCTAAATTTATTTTTAACTATTTGATTTGCTATTAAATTGGGTATACCAAAATTTCTTCCTCCATTAGAAAGATTTTCCTTTATGATTTGTTTAGCATCAATATGTTCTCTCTTTTTATGAGTTACCCATCTGTTTTTTTCGATCCATGGTCCTGATATTGTATCTTTATTTCCCAAATGTGTTAGTAAGAATTTTTCTGATTCAGTTCTCTTCTCAACAGGAGGCCCCAAATGTTTCATGGTTTTTGATAGAATTCGGTTTTCTAATTCAACGATAATTATGTTAAGATCTTTTTCATTGCTGAATGAAAATGTTCGCAAGACAGAGAATCCATGTGAGCGTAGTAAGTTGATGATTGATTTTTCTGCTTTATAGATCTGGCTCCATAAAACGTCAACAGGAACATCAATATTGGCGATTTGAACTCCTATAAAATTTGTTCCCCTCTTGGATAAAATGTTTTGAAATTGTCTTCGATTCAATATCTTAACTTGAGGGGGGAAAAAGAATGCCGTGTCAGGTTTTTTTAAAAATAGTCTTGAAGCGGAGACAAATTCCCAGAGTTTCTTCTCAGTGACTGCGGCAGAAACATTTCTACTCTCATCAATCGGATCAATTGCAATCAAGGGTTGGTCAAATAAATCCAAAACTTCTTCGAAATCTGTCTCATAATGTCTCTCTAGATCTATCACTGTTCTCTCTTTCCATGATGTTGCGGCTTGAATTGTTTCATTAAAAGACTTGTAGAACAATATGAGAGTTTCACACAACATTCCACTGAATCCTCCGACACGAATTTCAGCACCATAGATTCCAATACCTTTCATGAATTTCTTCAGAAGTCTAATTTCATTTCTTAATTTATTGTCCAGATGGTTTTTTACGTATGCGGTATGATATGGGGTCCGGTCGGTAGCGCTTTTCCATTTTCCTTTCTCTACACGGTAACATGGTACTATGTTGACTCTTGTTTTCCCAATAAGAGTCTCAATATAAGGATGTTCAGCGAAGCGTTCGATTGGTTCATAGCCTCTTATGGCTTGTCTTGCAACTTCCATACACGTAGTTTCAAGTTCTTTTCTTTCCAGTTTGCTATCTATTTGAAGAAATATGTCTATGTCCGCTTCTTCTGAGAGCCAAGTATCTTTTGCAACTGAACCTTCAAGGCTGACTTTTGCATTCAAAGATGAGTTATACGATGCATCTACAAC
>JBAUBP010000053.1:0-9460 GCA_049676905.1 Bathyarchaeia archaeon | reverse complement strand
CCCAACTCAAGAGCACAGCTGTTCTAAAGTTTGGTGGAAGCCTTATTGATTTATCTGGCGCAAATATTCCTCTAATTATCAAACGTGTATCCAAGATTAAACAAGCTAAAGATTTTGGCCCGATAGTTGTTGTTTCGGCTCCCAAAGGATTTACAGATAGGCTTCAGGCGATAGGTGAGGCTAAAGCTCGCGGCCAAGATTATCGAGGTAGAACATGTAGTTTAGATTTTGTATTCGGTTCATATTTAGGACTAGCATCGGATTATGTGAGAAAAGATCTGCTCAAAGAATTTGAAAAAGAACTTGATAAATATAAAACAGATGTACAGGATGCTATCCTGAAGATCGAAAAACGTTTCGAGGGTTCAATCAAAGCAAGAATTTTAACAAGTGGTGGCGAACTGCCAACTTCGACTCTGATGAGTTATATTCTACGATCGAATGACCTTGACTCTGTACATCTACAAAAATCGGATTGGGCAATCATTACAGATGATGAATTCGAGTCAGCAACGCCAGATATTTTGTTAAGCCGTAGATCGATAAAGAATCTTATCGGTTTACTTGAAGATGGCAAGGTAGTTTCTGTCGCTGGTTTCTTAGGTGTCACTAACGATAACTTGGAAACGCTCTTGGGAAGAGGAGGATCCGACCAGACTGCCGTATTTCTATCTTGCCTCTTAAGAGATTACTTCGAAGTAGAAACGATACTTCTCAAAGAAACGCCTGTTCAAAGTGCAGATCCTGCAATCGTGCAAGACCAACCATTGCAGAGAGTTCATGTAATGACGTATAATGAAGCTTCCAGAGCTACTGTATCTGGAATGAAAATAATACAGAATGCTGCTGTGAGGCTAGCTATGTCAAATAATTTGTCAATAAAGATCGCAACATTACAAGATCTCGGACTTGAAGCGATAATTCAAAAGGAGGATCCTAGTCCTCAAGTAGTCAAATGTGTTACTGGATTAAAGAATTGTGCAATTATTACTATGAGTAGTGAGAAAAGCCGGTCACTTGAAGATTGTCTTAGACTCTGGGAAGGATATGATGATTTTATTGATCTGGGCATAGAAGTTGTAGGTGCGGGTAATGTCATAAGATCCTTCTTAATCCTTGACGCAGATTTCATAAGAAGACACGAAACTCAGCTTAGAAGCTTTGATTCAGAGATGGATGTAGAATATGATCTGGGAATCGTCACACTAATTGGTGATAAGATGAGAGTCTCTCCTGGCGTTGCCTCGGTGGCTATAGGTTCAATTCCACATATCAACATCAAAAGAGGTATATTTGCTCCACATACTTCCCAAATAATATTGGTTGTAGCTGAGAACGATGTTCCAGATACTATAAAGGCGATCCATTCCCAACTTGATAGAATTAATAAAGTAAAATGAGGCCCAAATGGAATACCATACTATAAGCCAAAATGTAGCCTCCAATAAGATATATTAACAAGCTATTCTGAGTAAGCCTGCTATTAGTATCTAGACTATGTCATAAGGGATCACATTTGCCTCGCATTCCAGCTTTAATCTTGATTTCGCTTCTCACAATATCTTTCATGTTATCGTTTTCTAGCTGTTCAGAAGAGATCTACGTCTCCAAAGCCAGCAGAAAAATGACAGTTTCCAATTATGGAATGACAACTATCATAGATACGCTTGTAGTGGTGAATAATGGTACAACTTCCGTGGGATCTTTGGATTTTGGGTTCAACAAAGTTTATTCTGATGGATTGATTTCGGTTCAGGCTGAAGGACCTGCAGGTGTGCAAATATCTTTAGAGAGAGTAGTGAATGAGACATCTTCAACTCAATTCATGCGGTACAATTTGATAGAGCCGATTACTGGTGGAGAGACATATGAGCTTCAAATAGATTGGCTTTTTTCTGGGCTTGTTTCATTCGATGGGACAGATTACGTATTCTCTTTTAATGCTTACCCAACTCTTCCAATGTGGACTGAAACCTGTGACTCAGTAATCATATTTCCATCAACAGCAGAATTTGTAGATTGGCCAAATGAGACTTTTACAGAAACCGAAATTCCAGGACAGAAATCTCTTTCCAGCAGTCAAAGCCCACTTGAACCTTTAAACGATATAGAAATCGCGATCAAATTCAACAATCCATCTCAAGAATTAGTTTCTTTTGAATCTATTCGAAGACAGATTACCATAACATCTTCAGGTCAGGTGATCTCAAGAGACTTTTATCATGTAATTAACTTAGGGCCCCAAATTAATAGTATAACACTGGCAAAACCCCAAAATGTAAGTCCAATATTAGCATTTGATAATGCGGGATCTATTCAAGATAGGCTACAAGTGAAAACAGACTCGGTTGTAATCTCTCCGAGATTTAATCTAATTCAGACGAATGATTCTTTCAATTTCATGATAGAATACCGGATGCCTTTAGAGAACGCTATGAAAAGAATAGGTTGGCCGGATAGCTATCAATTTACGACTGATTTAGCAAAGACTGATGATATCATTGTTAAACAATATGTTGTTAATGTCTCTCTTCCAAAAGAAGCACAAATCGAACATTTGTCTAGTAATCCAAATTCAACGATTACCCAGGCAGATGGAAATGAAATATTATTCTATGACTTTGGAATGTTATTGCCAGGTCAAATTAGGAGTCTTACAATAAATTATCAATATCCTATGTTCTTGGCTTCAATTAGTCCTCTAGGTTGGATTTTCTCCTTTGAAATGATTCTTGTAGCTATTGGAGCAGCAATATTGATTAAGAGACCTACAAAAGTGATCACTAAAGTTCCAATTGAGAAAATTAAGAGGTTCGTACCTTTACAGGATGAAAAAACCGGATTAAGATTTGAGTTAGAGAAGAGAAGTGAAGAGATTGCCCGAGGAGCTATTTCCAAGCATGAATACCGAAGAAGACGGAAATCAATTGAGATGAGAATCAGTGAGCTGAACCGGACTCTTGCAACATTGAAAAGTGAATTGAAGGTTGTCGATCCAAGATATGATCAGATGATAAGGAGACTCGAGAAAGCTGAGGCAGAACTTGAAGGTCTTCGTGTGAGTGACAACCAGATAACGACCCAATATAGATCAGGCAGAATTAGTAAAGATGCATATGAATCACTTTCTAAGGATTATAGGAAGAGAATAGAAAAAGCCAGAGAGACTATCGATAGTGTAATAGTTACATTGCGTGAGGAAGCAAGATAGCATCATAAAACAAATCCATGTTTGATATCAAGTTCGGACGCTCGACTCCATTATTAGAATTATACTAATTTTTTGGTGTTTAGGATTTAGGGGGTATATCTGAACGGATGTTTCGACATCTCGCTGCATTTCAGAAGATCATCAATCTTCGGTCTACCTTCAATTGCTCTTCTGATAGCATGTCTTGTTGCTTTATAGTTATTAATGTAGACACGTTTTCTGTCCACCGCTGATGGATGAACGAAGACATTTGCAATTATTATTAGATCATCGACATATTTCTCTGGAAGCGTTCTGTCTTTAACACTGTCAATCACTGCTTTTGCAGCAGCTGATTGAGCAGGACCATAAACCATACTGGCTTGTCTCATGTTCTTTATCGTAACAGTTGGAATGATCATAGTAGCAGGTTTAACAGCTAAATTTGGTTCTAGTATTGCCAGTAACGGTTCGTGACCAGCTGAGGGGGTGCTTCTAGCTTTTGCGAATGCTTCACCCAATGGACCGTCCCTTAAACCTACCATAATCTCGACGTGGGCAACCTCGGATCCCGAACCGGCAAGTGATTCGCCAATCTTTAGTTTGAGGGTTTTTATGATTTGATCATCTAAACCAGTTGGTGCTAGCTTCTCAGCAATTGGTCTTTTAGTTTTAACTTTAACTGGCTTGATCATTTTCTTTTCTAATTTACCGATTTTTTCAAGATCAATTCTGAGTTCCTCCAAATCTTCATAGGTCAATTCGCCTCCGATGGACAAGGGCAGTCTAACCGGACCTACTTTGATTCCTAACATGTTAAGTGCTGCCTTTGCACCAACTGGACCGCTTTTAGCAATAATCCTAGTTATTTTTTGAATTCTGAGTTGAGTATTTCGAGCTTTTTCCAGATCTGCTTTGCTTACTGACTTGTAGAGTTCAACCCAAATATCTGGTATGAAGTTTGCGCTTGCAAGTATCATTCCTGAGGCGCCTACGGCTAGAGCAGGTAGAACTACTTCGTCATGTCCACATAAGACTGATAACTTTGTACCAGTCTTCTCCAGAACACTTAGCATGTATCTAAGTTCACCGCTGCTGTCCTTTAGGCCGATAATGTTTGGTATTTCGACGAGATCTTCAACCATTTGCCAGCTGAGATTGACTCCTGTTGCTTGAGGAATATTGTATAGGATTATTGGTAGATCTACAGCTTCAGCTAGAGTTCTGTAATGTTCGTAAATTCCTCTGTCTGTGGGCTTGTGGTAGTAAGGTGTAACTACTAATGCGGCTTCAGCACCGATATCTTTTGCGTGTTGAGTAAGTTCTATGGCTGTCTTGGTACTGCTATGTCCTGTTGCTGCAATTACTGGGACTCGACCATTGGTATGATCAATGACGATTTCAATGGTTTTCTTTCTCTCGTTTATTGATAGATTTTGAAACTCTCCTGTAGTCCCACATGGTACTAGTGCTGATACTCCACCATCAATAACCGAATCAACAAGGTTCTTTATGCGGGATTTATCGATTTTATCTCCGTCATCGGTAAGTGGTGTGACAAGTGCTGGCATTACTCCTTTGGGTTTGAAAACCATCAGTGAATCACTAGGAGCCGGTAATAGTATTGCTACAGATTAAAGTCTTAACAAACTTATTTTTTTCTAGTATTGATTATGAAAGTGAGAGAAAAATATCTATATTCCAAAATAGGTTAAACTAACTACCTGGAGAAGTTTTTAGTATTCCAGGTGCCTTTGAGACTCGAACTTCGCGGACTAGGCTGTGGTACCCGTTTCGGATGCCGGGGCGGCTTCAGATGCCGCTTCAGGCGACTTGGCAGGGGCTGTTCCTTCATTCTTGAGAACGATCTCGATCGATGAGACTGATCTCTTTCCCCCTTCTCGCGTCTCGACCTCTTCAGTCCCTATCTTGACGTCATGTATTTGCAAAGTAGTCATGAATCTCCTCTTTGCTATTTGTGCTGTATCGACGGCTGTGGTTATAGCGCGGCCTCTGGCCTTCAATGTAACCTCGCTGCCGCCGCTGTTTACACGGCTGATGACTGATAGTACGTAGGTCATTACGGGCTTACTTCCAACGAAGACTGTATTGCTTTCCAATTGTGTTTCACCATTGTTTAATGCGTATTCTTGAACCTATTACAGATTTAAAGATAAGTTTAACGATCCGATGTGATAATGGGATCATTTGCTATTGATATGGAGAAATGCCTATCATAAATGAGAAAGGGATATTATGATCAAAGAATAAGATTCAAAAAGGATACTTCCTATCTGAGTTCGATTGCGATTATGAAATCCTCAAAAAAGCGAGTTAAAAAGAGGAAAACTGGAAAAAGAATTATTGAAGCAGCTTTTGGCATAATTATGATTGGAGTAATCGTTTTCGCTGTTCAAAGCTGGCTTTTTCTTTCGCAGCCGTCTGAAACTCAATCTGCAAATAAGGCAGCTCTGATAGATCAACTTTCAATTGCTTATCCAAATCCGTCTTTTACGGAAGAATTCATTAGAATGTCTGAAGCTGTTGGTTTAACACCTGAAATCTTCACAGGCTCCGAAGTAACTTTAGATCTTTATAGGAGACTTCCATCGATGGGTTATAGGATAATTATATTCAGAGTTCATCAATCCACTCCTGCTGAGGTTCTTCTGCCAATGGATCATCCGGTTACAGGATATCCCGTCTACCTCTTCACTGGGGAGCGTTATAATGAACACAAATATGTTGTTGAACAGCTAACCGATCTTGTAGTGCCCGCCCGAGAGATCAATGGTTCTAACGTATATTTTTCCATAGGGCCTGAGTTTGTCCATTCTATGGATGGAGAGTTTCAGAATACTGTTATAGTTCTAGCTGGTTGTTCAGGTCTCTATAGTGCTGAGCTTGCAGACTCTTTCATTGTTAAAGGTGCATCGGTTGTGCTTGGTTGGCAGAGATTCGTTCAGATGGATTATACTGATAAGGCTATAGATCGTCTTTTGAGGGCGATTTTGATAGAGAAGACTACATTCTATAGGAGTGTTCTGGTGATGACCAGTGAAATTGGTCTGGATCCTACCTATGAAACTAATCTTCTCATATATCCTGAGGTAAGAAGTAATCTCACATTTGATCAAGCGATGGAATTGGAAGAAAAAATAATTGTTCAAGATCTAAGAATGCATAACAAGAGAATCGGATTTGATCGAAAGTCTCTGAAATATTTTAACTGAACAAACGTCTTTGTACTTATTGTGTAGGGCTTAATCCACATTTTCTGGAAATTCCTATAGGAATATTTATGCCATTAAAGTATTAATATGATGAAATAACACTGTTATAGATATTATGGGATGAGCGAGCTTGAAAAACATTCGGACAATAGAAGAGATCAATGAGAAAATTAGTAAAGGCACAATAAATGTTGTCACCGCAGAAGAGATGACTGAAATTGTGAAGAGCAACGGGATAGAAGTCGCCGCTAAAGATGTAGACATTGTAACCACCGGAACTTTTGGAGCAATGTGTAGCTCAGGCTTGTTCCTAAATTTCGGTCATGCTGATCCACCAATAAAAATGGAACATGTAAACTTGAATGGTGTCGAAGCTTATCATGGAAATGCTGCTGTGGATGTTTATCTCGGAGTTACTAAAATGCATCCTGAAAGAAACTTTGACTATGGTGGTGGACATGTCATCGAGGATCTAGTTGCAGGGAAAGAAATAGAACTTGACGCCACCGCATATGGAACCGACTGTTATCCCAGAAAATCAGTAAAGACAACATTCACTCTGCAAGATGTTAATCAAGCCATTTTATGCAATCCCAGAAATGCCTATCAAAAGTATAATGCTGCAACAAATGGAAGAGACGATGTGATATACACTTACATGGGCAAACTTTTGCCAAATTATAGTAATGTCTCCTATTCTGGAGCAGGAGAGCTCAATCCACTTACAAATGATCCGGATTACGAAACAATAGGAGTCGGCACAAGGATCTTTCTCGGAGGCGGAATCGGATACGTAACAGGTCATGGCACACAACACGACCCAACAAACAAATTTGGGACAATTATGGTTCAAGGAGATCTCAAACAAATGGATCCAAAATTTCTCAGAGGAGCAACCTATACAAATTATGGAACCAGTCTGTATGTTGGACTTGGTATTCCAATACCCATTCTTAATGAAGGTCTAGCAAAGAAAACAAGCATAAGTGATGAGGAGATCAAAACAAATCTTCTAGATTATGGTATACCTAGAAGGGGTAGACCTTCACTCAAAGAGACTGATTACGCAGAACTAAAATCAGGAAAATTGAAATTGAAAGAAAGAGAAATACCCGCTCAACCTCTCTCAAGTCTAAAGATTGCCAGAGAAGTAGCATCAACTCTGAAGAAATGGATAGATGATGGAAAATTTCTGATAGCATCTCCCACTCAAAGACTCTCAGTGACAGAAGTTTGCAGGCCAATGAAAATCACTAAGGAAGCAATTTTTGCCCAAAACGTAATGATTCCAACAGTGACATGTAACATTGATGAAGACACCGAGACCGTGGCACGAAGAATAATCGAAAAGAACGTTAATCACGTCGTCGTTGTAGACGATGGTGGCATCTTGAAAGGCATAGTGACCTCATTCGATATCACCAAAGCAGTAGCCAAGAAAGAAGAAAAGCTTTCGAACGTAGTGACCCGCCAGGTAGTAACCACCTCACCAGAGGAACCAATTGACTCTTGTGTAAGAAAACTGAAAAAGCACGATATATCCGCTCTACCAGTTGTAGACTCCGATAAGAAGATCCTTGGTATCGTAACTAGTGAACAAATAAGCAGATTGCTAGGAGAGTAAATTAAATGAAAGCACGTCTAAGATTCGATAAGGAAAAAACTTCTGAACCGATAATAGCATCAGTAATTTTACGCACTAAAGCCCCAATCAATATCTTGAGAGCTCAAGTAGACGAGAGTACTGGAGAAGTTCTCATAGAAGTTCCAGATGACAAAGCTGAAAGCACAATCTCCGCATTCAAGCAAATGGGTGTAGACGTCCATGTAGGGCAGTTCATAGAGATATTAAGAGAAAAATGCATAGATTGCGGACACTGCATAACCGTATGTCCTGTTGATGCTATCTCAGCTCAAAGTGATCTAACCGTTGAAATCGATCAAAACAAATGTGTAGACTGTGGAGCATGCGTCGATGCCTGCCCAACAAGAGCCATAAAACTATCTGAATAGGAGGATCAGAAATTCCGAAGACATTTAAACTGAAACGGACCATCGAAGAATCATCTATTTTAATAAAAACCGATCTTTTTGAGGCTGCAAAGGCTGCATTTTGGAATATCGAAAAGAATCGAGACGATTTGAAAAAATATTCAATTATTCATCCCGAATTCATCCGGACTCTAGAACCGATCAAGATACAACAAGGTGCACCAGAAGTAGTCAAAAGAATGTCTGACGCTGCTGAAAAAGCTAAGGTAGGGCCAATGGCAGCTGTTGCGGGAGCTATAGCCGATCTGGCGGCCGAGGAAATGGAGAAACATGGAGCTAAGGTAATAGTTGTTGAAGATGGTGGTGAAGTATCTGTAAGAAGATCTGTCAAATTAGATGTTGCAATATATGCTGGAGGAGTTCCAGTTTCAGGCAAACTTGGTTTTAGAATTCTGCAAGAAGACGTTCCTCTAGGAATTGGAACAAGTTCAGCCACTGTTGGTCATGCGGAAAGTTTCGGTTCTGCTGACGCTGCCACGGTGATAGCTAATGATGCTGCTTTAGCGGATGCGGCTGCAACGGCAGTTTGTAATGCTGTTGTAGGGGAAGATCTTAACGAGTCTGTAAAAAAGGGATTAAGGGTTGCACAGTCGATAGAGGGCGTAAGAGGAGCTCTAATTTTGAGAGGTAAAAGTGTTGGAATGGTGGGGAATCTTCCAAAATTGATAGGGATAAAATAACATCTAAAGTAACATTGTCTCCAATCGAATTTTTCATTTGAGTCTAACTAGTTCAATTTGATAGAGTTCTACTTCTGATCCTTCACATGTTACCTTCAGTTGTCCTTCGTAGCCGATGCATACTATGACCTTTCGTATTTTGTTAAATGGTAGATTGATGGATTTAGCATAACCTGCCGCGAGTCTGCAGACTTGTGCTACTGCTGCATCTTTTGCTTTTGTCTCAACTTCTACTACTATGTGATTTTCTTGCTCATCTTTGAGCAGAATATCAATAATTCCTGCATCAGTCTCTACATTTATAT
>JBAUBP010000052.1:0-5348 GCA_049676905.1 Bathyarchaeia archaeon | reverse complement strand
CAATCTCGGCATCTTTGAGAGCTTGAACAGCGGGCCGTTGACAGCCGCGGAGATCGCCCACCGGGTGAACGCCAGCGAGCGGGGCATTCAGCTACTGCTCAATGCCCTGGAAGCTATCGGTTACGTGAAGCAGCAGGGCGGCCGCTACTCCAACACGCCGATGACGGCTAAGTGGATGGTGCGCAGCTCGCCACACTGTATCGCCGATGCATTTCCCTACTTCAACGATGTCCTTGAAATTTGGGGGAATTTAGACGAGGCCATCCGCAAGGGAGAAACGCCGGTTCTGGCCTGGGAATGGCTCGACCAGCACCCAGACGGCTGGGACAATTACAATGCGGCGATGATGGCGACTGCCCGGATGGCTGACCCCGAAGTCATCGCCAAGGTGAAACTGCCGGTCACTGCTCGCCGACTGTTGGATGTAGGCGGGGGCCACGGTTTGCACGCCATCAACTTCTGTAGCCGCTACCCAGATTTATCGGCTACCATTCTTGACTGGCCACCGACCCGGAAGATAGCGGAGGCAAACATCGTCGCCGCGGGTATGGACCAGCGAGTCTCATTTCGGGAAGGCGATTTCTGGACCGATGACCTAGGCAGCGGTTACGACGTGGCGTTGCTGTTTAATATCATTCACATGTACCTGCCCGACAAGAACATTGAGCTACTGCAGAAAGTGTGCGGTGCGCTCAATCCGGGCGGCGTGATCGTGATCATGGATCAGATGGTCCTCCCAGCATCTGGTCCCACATCAAAAGCCACCGCTGGGCTCATTGGGCTAGATTTGTTCGTCGAAGTCAATGGGCAGACTTATCCGCCCCAGGATGTTGCTGGCTGGCTCAGACAAGCTGGTCTTACCAAGACCTGTGAGATCTTGCTCCGTAAGAGCCCAGGCTTCGCCTTGGTAGTCGGGACAAAGGCTGGCTGAAGTAAAAGCAATAAGCCAGAATCTTGACCTTGCTACCCCTGTCACGGACGGCACATAACCAGCGGTTAGCGCGCGCTTATCAGTATTCGCTTAATTATTTAGGTGGGCCCGCCCGGATTTGAACCGGGGACTTCCACCGATTTCAGATCATACGTATGATAGATCATGTGAGGGTGGCGTCCTAACCGCTAGACCACGAGCCCTACATTATATAGGCTCAATGAAGTTGCCTAAGATAGTTTCTCATTTCTACTTAGTTTATTGATTTAGAATTGTGTTTAGCTAGCTAAGTCCACACTATCTGAGAATGACCTATTCTATATTTTAAAGATGAAAAAAGGAGTTAATTAAAGACGGTCATCTAGCGGGATTTGCCTTCTACTAACTCAACCCTTCTTTTCTTTTTCATAAGCCTTGAGACTCTGATTATTCCTATAAGCTCTAGTTTCATCAGTGTACGATTTACTTCTCTAAAGCTTACATCTCCATAGGAATCTTTCAATTCTTTAAGAAGATCTGTGTCGGCTATCGCTCCTTTCTTCTGAAGCTTTGTTACTATTTCTGTTTGGAGTGTGTGGGGTGCCCAAACAGTTTCCAATTTTATTTTTTCTCCTATGTTACAGGTATTGCAGCTCTTTCACGTGTATATCTCTTTGTAAAGTTTTGATACCATGAGTTCATGTCTGCTGTGAGACTTGGTTTGATCTTGGCTATTGATTCTCTAAAGTCGAATAATGTTACTTCGTTTGTTGTTTTGTCTCTTCGTAGGGCATACATTGCAGCTTCACGGCATATGGCTTCTATATCGGCGCCTGAGTAGCCCGAAGCTGATCTTACTACTTCATCCAAATCAACGTCAGCTGAGAGAGGCATTTTTCCAGTGTGTATTTTGAATATTTGTTTTATCGTCTTAGGGTCCGGAGATGGTACGAATATTAGTCTATCGAATCTTCCAGGCCTAAGTATAGCTGGATCTACTATATCAGGCCTATTTGTGGCTCCTATTACGACGACATTTTCTAGAGATTCTATTCCATCAAGTTCTGTCAGTAATTGGCTGATGACTCGTTCTGATGCCCCAGAGTCGGCGCTGCCCATCCCTCTTCTTGGGGAAACGGCATCTAGCTCATCGAAGAAGATTATTGAAGGTGATGCGGATCTCCCCTTCCTAAATATTTCTCGGATTGCTTTCTCACTTTCTCCGACCCATTTTGAGAAGATCTCTGGACCTTTTATTGATATGAAGTTGGCCTCGCTTTCTGTGGCTACAGCTCTTGCTAGCATGGTTTTGCCGCATCCTGGTGGTCCAAATAGCATTATTCCTTTTGGTGGTTTGATTCCCATTCTTTTGTACATTTCAGGATTTTTTATTGGCCATTCTACAGCCTCAATTAGTTCTGATTTAACTACTTCAAGGCCTCCTACTTCTTCCCAGTGGACTGTTGGCACTTCGATGTAGACTTCACGCATTGCCGTCGGTGTGATTTCTCTGTATGCATTGGTGTAATCTTGCATCATGACTTCCATCTTCTCAAGAATGTTTGGGGAAATTCTTTCGTCTTCTAAATTTATTTCTGGTAGATATCTTCTTAGACATTTCATTCCTGCTTCTCTGCATAATGAGGCTACGTCTGCACCGGTGTATCCATGAGTCATATCTGAAAGTTTCTTGAAGTCGACGTCACCTGCCATAGGCATGTTTCTAGTGTGTATTTGTAGAGTTTCAAGTCTTCCTTTTTTATTGGGTACTCCGATCTCTATCTCTCTATCGAAGCGTCCAGGTCGACGTAATGCTGGATCTATTGCGCTAGGTCTGTTTGTTGCTCCTATCACTATGATATTTTCTCTTGAACCCATCCCATCCATAAGTGATAGTAGTTGGGCTACTACTCGCCTTTCAACCTCGCCAGTGACATCTTCTCTTTTTGGTGCGATTGCATCCATCTCATCGATGAATATGATGCTTGGTGCTGATTCTTGTGCTTTCTGGAATATTTCCCGGAGTCTTGCTTCAGACTCACCATAGAATTTGGACATGATTTCCGGTCCGGAGATTACATAGAAGTTTGCATCTGACTCGTTTGCAACTGCTTTTGCAAGTAGTGTTTTGCCGCATCCTGGTGGACCATATAGGAAGATGCCTCTTGGAGGGTCTATTCCTAGTCTCTGGAATAGTTCCGGATGTCTTAGGGGAAGTTCAACCATTTCACGTATTCTTTGTATTTGTCCATGTAGACCTCCAATGTCTTCGTAGGTGACTATTGAGATGCCTTTTCGTTCGGGTGCTGGCTCGCTAAGAACTTGGATTATTGTGCTTTCTGTTAATCTGACTGCGCCTTTGGGCTTTGTTCTGGTGGCGATCAGTGGTACGGCGCTTCCGAATATTGATAACATTACCGTGTCGCCTTCGACGAATGGCAT
Organism: Bathyarchaeia archaeon; assembly: GCA_049676905.1. GTDB lineage: Archaea > Thermoproteota > Bathyarchaeia > 40CM-2-53-6 > RBG-13-38-9 > RBG-13-38-9. Next base: position 1,996 of record JBAUBP010000052.1, on the reverse strand, counting down.
ATCCATAAATCGTCTTTTAACAAAATTCACGAATTCTTCATCTATGTTTAGTCGGACATCTGTGGGTGAGAAGATTATGCTCTGGGCTTCTCTAACATCTGCTTTTCTAACATTGATGTATTCGTTTAATGCGACACTTGCGTTACGTCTGAGTAGTCCGTCCATACGGATTGTGTCTTGGCCTTGATCTTCTGTGTATGCAGGCCATACTACTGCTGTTGTGACTTTTTTCCCATGTATTTCCACAAAGTCTCCAGCAGTTGAATTGAGTTTTTTCATGGTTTCGTTGTCTATTCTTACCTTTCCGTGACCTACGTCTCTTTGCCTTGCATCGGCGACTCTTAATTGAATTCCGTCTTTAACCATTTATGCAATCTCCATTTTTAGTGGATTAGGGCCGATAGCCCTGCTAATAGTCATACTCACAACTTTAACAAATATAAATTTGAGTTGATTTTCAGGCTCGGTTTTATTTAGAATATTCAATTTCATTTTTTCTATCGTTCCTCCTCGAAATTGTTAATTGACCTTCTTATTCTATCTAGGAAGTGCAGGTATTCCTGCATTAGTATCTCTCCTTGTTTGCTGAGACCGTATACTTGCTCTGAGACCTCTTCTATCAGATTCATTCTTCGGAGAAGGTCGAGATTCTCGTAAAGTAGCTTTGGATTGATGAATTCTCTCAGGTATCTTTTTTCTCTTGGACTCTCCAGCATTGCGAATAGCATCATTCTTCTGGCTCGACTCTCGAATAGATCAATGGTTTCTAATGTGTCTTTAAGGAATTCGTCCAGATGATCGATGGTTCCTCTTTCTATTTTCACTCGGTTTCTGAATTGTGGCTTGACTGCACGCTTATATGTTCTGCGGCTGTGCTCGTTAAGGGGGTAAACCCATATTTCCTCAATGTTTGATGAACTGTTTAGTAGTTCAAAGAGTTCTAGAAATGATTCTTGGGCTGTTCCGGCTTCACATATGACAGCGGTAAATTTCTCATTTTCTAAACCGCAGATGTCCAGTATTGTTTCGAGTTCATCTGGTAGGAACCTGACTTGAGCGTTGACGTATACTTGGTTGATTCCATTGTTGAATAGGTCGATTATGCCATGATATTTTTGAAATCTTTCTAGTTCAGATTCTTCTGAGGCATTGTTTATCCATTCTTTGAAAGCTTGGTAGCTGCTAATGTGTCTTGATTCGGCTTTCTTTGCAGTGGATCCAAGTTGCATGTACATTGGATACAGTCCTGGTTACATTTAGTAACTCAGGTAGCGAATATAAATGTTACTTGAAGTAACAAAAAACTAGTTTAAACTCTCGTAACATTTACGACTTGTATCTCGCTGACACCTTCAGTAGATTTCAATGCTTCCTCAACCTCATCCATCTTGCCGCTGATCGCCTCTGGCATCGCAACATTTACAATTAATGCTACTAGACCGAAGGCAATAGGCTCCTCTTTTGAGGCTATAATAGTTGCATCTTTTGGCAGTTTCTTTTCTATTTTGGATTTGAGTTCCGATAGATCTGTTGAGATGTCAGATGGAAATATTTTGATCGATGCTAAAACCTTGGCCATCTATTTGCTCCTCACGGTCCGATGTTTCCGCATTTGGGACATTTGTAATTTCTACCGAATAGTCTGCACTTTTCGCAACGCCAGACTTCTACGTCACCACAGTTTGGGCAAGGGAACTTTACAGCAGCTTCTCCAGGGATTATTGTTCTAGAACACCAGCTACATTCAGGCATTGCAGTTTTAGTTTCACTCAATTGGTAGACACCGTCTCATACAACATATGAGTTTGCTGAAGAGTTTTCTCCGTCATATATAAGGGCGTAGATTTCCACCCTCATCTTTCCTTTAGCCTCTACAGCTCTTTTCCGCCTAAACAGCATCTTTTCTATTAAAGTTTGAGGCGTCAATTTTCTTGATTTGTTTTCTATTACAGTTCTTTTTATTCTTGTCCTATGTTCTTTAATGTGAGTTATAGCG
>JBAUBP010000051.1:0-4105 GCA_049676905.1 Bathyarchaeia archaeon | reverse complement strand
CGCTAAAGTCATACTGGTTGTCTGAGGATCCATTCTTTCTAATATCAGCTTTCCTAGTGCCTCCAGGAGCTGTTAAATCCTCACATTGAATCAAGGTTAATGCTGTAGTTGCGCTTGGCGATGTCGTTGTTGTAATATCTATGTCTGACCAAGTATCGGTTGGAATGCTTCCCTGAATATTCCCTACTGGGTTGGTAAGCCAGAATCCAACACCTGGCGTGCCAATGGGCAGGATATATCCTACGAGGTTGTATCGGTTATAATCATTAACTAAATCATTTAGTCTCCAGTAATCAAATCTACTGAAAGAATTTGATCCTATCATTATGAATTGGTGTGCATTCGCAGTTCCACCTTGACCATAACGTACATTCAAACTAGTAGTTCCTGTTCTCTTGAAGTACAATTGGGCGTGGCCAGTGTCTACTTGTTCATAGAGTTCTAAAATGGCTATGGAATTTGATGGAACGCCGCTGAGCGTGACAGTTACTTGTGAACCAGTACTTGCGGCGCCCTTTACGTTGGACCAGTCAGTGTAGAATACCACAAATTCTCCTGTGTATCCCCTAGTATAGAATTTGATATTGTTATTATCTCTATATGTCTGAAATATTTTGTTAGCATCGAGTTTGACAAATGCCATTATCTGAGTTGTACCTTCTATGCGGGCTCCAGAGGTCCTATCGTCAGTACTACCTTTGGGTCTTACTTGTCCAATATGAGAATTTCCAGTAGTATCTTCATTTATTATCTCAAGAACAACTCCGGTCGTATCATCAGGTATGTCTGAGTCTCCAGACAAATCAATATCCTGCCACGAGCCTGTAGTTGGAGTATAAACTTTTGAATCTGAATTGAGAAACCAGGTTATTCCTTTGTTTAGTGAACATGAGGCGTCTGATATTTGATTAGATGCAATCGCCAGACTCAGAAGTAGGATAACGAAGAATATGGACTTACCACTATTGAGTCGCATTTAGTTCTACCACTGGATGAACATTGAATCCAGCTTATTTTCGATTATATGTATGGTCTATTACTGGGTTTATTCTATATATTTAATATTAGTTTAAAAAAGCAATGTAATCTCGAGTAATGAATATGGAAGTATCATCTATGTTTGCAAATTATTGATCCTATGAATAGATTTATTGAGAACTAAACATTCTAATTTTTCAGAACATTTTTTCTCGACTTTAAGATGAGCTTTTACTTAACATATTCACAGATGTACTTATCATAAAACTAATACTCTTATTCATAACATTGTGATTGCTAATGCAATTGTTTTTGTTTACAAATATTGGGACTAAATGATAATCTAAAAGTTGAACTTAGCAGAATTGTTCCTTTAACAATTAAACTGTCCATTTTAGTTTCCTGAAATTGTTGTAATGCATACATGAACAGACCGCTAAACCAGATAAAGAATGGAACGCCATCTTTACTTCCATTCTCGGTATAGAGCTCACTAAATCTCCAGTTTTCCTTCTCGAGTATGTTCACAAGAGAATTTTTGACTCTATCTGCATTCTGTGTATCTTCAATTTTTAGATATGCAACTATAGTTAATGCTCCTAACCATCCCCACACTCTGCCATTTTGGTAGTTTTCTGCATCGTGTAAATATCTTGGTTTCACAGTTAAGGTTGGAAGTGGAAAGATCATATCATTCATATTATTCAAGATGCTTTCTGATTGTTCGCGGTCTGCAAAATCCCACACTATGGCTAATAGGTTTCCATCAGCCGCTAAATATTCACTTCCAATGAAATCTCTATAATACTGACCATTCCAAAATTCTGACTCAATATTTTCTTTTAATCTGGAAGCTTTCTGAACATCCAAAACAGTATATGCTTTCCAAAATAAGATGTTAGAGTACATCACATGTTTTGGTCGAAGGCCTTTTCTTGCTGAATCACACCAATCAGCATAATAATGATCATTATCTCGCTGGTTCACTAAACCGTTTTCCATTCTAGTATCAAGCCATCGTGAAAGCTTTTCATAACATCTTTCATCCTCCATGAATCTTTTGAATTCCACATCATTGGTTGATTTTAGATACTCATCAGTGATTATTATCCAAAGAGGTGTGGAGTCTATGCATTCATCTTCACCAATTCGTGTTGATGTAGTGTTCGCAATGACACTTATCGAATCTCCTTTCTCCGATGTATATCTTGTATTCCATAAGAATATCGAGAGATTTTTTACAATCTCGTATTGTCCGTCGGCTATGAATCCGAAACAAGAAAAGAGCGTGTCTCTTGCCCAAACATTATTGTATTCATAAACATATGGCATTCCGTTGACAACAGCATCTCTCATCCTTAATCTTGTGTTTTCAGTTACTTTTTGAATCTGAGCTGTTGTGTTATTGATTTGTAGGGTTGAGAATAGTAGGATGATGAGAAGGAATCCTGCAGGAAGCAAAGATTTCAGTTTCAATTTTTCGTCGATTCTATTTGAAATTTCTAGGTACTTAAAAATTGGGACAAGATTGTTACATAAATGTTACATACGAACTGCCAAGGTGCTCATGCGAGGAATTTGTGATTATGGGAAGTCATCCGAAATTGAATACAAAAAAATTATGGTGCGCAGGAGATCATGGGCGGATAAATTTTCTTCTGAGTAAAGTTAACTGATCCTTAAAATATGCAATTCTTGTCTTCGCCAATGCGGTCGCGAAAGCCTTGATATCTCGCAATGGGTCAACCTTGGAATTTTCATTATCATAAATAGTATGAATCTTAACTCCTTTGATTTTGAGGTCGTGTATATCGGCTTGTGCTAGTATCTCAGCTTCACCTTCGAAGCCAGAATTTTTTATTAAAGGTAAAAGTTTCTTTAAAATATCCTTTTTGAATGCTCTATATCCACATTGAGTATCCTTCAGCCATATCGTGAAAAGGATCGTAATTACTAATGTTGATATAATATTGGATATTATTCTGAAAAAAGGCATTTTTCTGAGACTGAATTCTCTTTGACCAACAACCACATCTGCACCTGATTCAATTTTTTTCACAAATTTTGGGATATCATCAGGATCGTGTTGGCCATCCCCATCTAGTTGTATAATACAATCTGCGTTTTTTTTAGATAAAATCGTATCGAACCCTATCTTGAGAACGGCAAATTTGCCTATATTTTTTTGAGATTTCAGTACTATTGCTCCGGCCTTGACAGCTTCTGAATAGGTGTTGTCTGTACTTCCGTCATCTACGACCAGTACCTCTGTTGAATATTTGAGGACCTTTTCAACAATCCTACGAATGGTTCTCTCTTCGTTATATGCCGGTATGACGACAGCAACTTTCAATGTTCAGACCTTTCATAGATACCGTTTTGGATAAACGCACGCTCTTCAGCAATTCGACTATTAATTGGAGCAATAATGGTCATAGTCGATCTTATTAAAATAGCCGTACTTGGATGGTTACTGGGAATTGATTTTATCATAAAATGTGTATTATTACCTTTATCCTTGTGTAAGTCTTTCCTCATTAATAACGGGAATAGAGTTATTTCTTGAAAGGTGAAATTCGGTATGATTGTTGGTGCGGGGAGTGGGATTCGAACCCACGAAGGCCTGCGCCACAGGGTGTCTCAGGTTAGTTGAGACCACCTAAGCTTGGCACATCACGACATTCTTCGCGATGTCCTGCCCCTTTGACCTGACTCGGGTACCCCCGCAGACTGACCCGATTGTATAGAGTCAATTCTTAGCCGTCTTATTTCTAGATAGAATATTTAATCCTATCAATTCTTGACTTATCCACTTTTTGTATGTTGAAATAATCAAAATAACCCGATATGTTGAGTCTTTAATAACCTCTTATTAAGAAATACAATCAATCTCCAACATTGAATCTAAATTTTAATCACATTAAGCGCACGCCAAAAGCGGTCAGCAAATTCGGACACGAAATAAAGTCAGTGGTACGGGCTTCAAGTAGTCGACCTATTGAAATTGATAAGTTATGGCTGTAGGTGAGAAATATTTTCAATTCTAAACTATTATGTTGATTTAAAAAATTAAGAATCCTTTAAGATTTCATATTGAATTCAAAGAAATGTCTATGGAGATTTATTA
>JBAUBP010000050.1:0-2351 GCA_049676905.1 Bathyarchaeia archaeon | reverse complement strand
GGATAAAATTGGCATACTAATGGTCGATTGTCATAAATTTTACAAAAATTATCGTTAAGAAATATGCATTTACCATTGTTTTTTAAAATCTCATGAGAATATGTTTTATCAAAAGTAGGGACAGTAAACTGTTCTATTGGAATATTGATTTTACGCGATAATGTAATGCTTTCTTGTTTTAGTAATTTAATGCGTCGGATATGTTTGCATGAATCTTTACAGCATAATGTACATCGCTGGCATTTCCAAATTATTTCATTTGGGTAAATAAAACGAAATTTAGATAATTGAAAACTTGACGATTTTAAATTAATCATTTTCATTGAATATTCTACGGTTTTCCCATTTTAAAATATGTAGTGAGAAATCTTATCTAGCTTTGACATGTTTTACTATTGGTGCACGAGATTTCTTCAATACTCTATAACCACATATTGGACATTTGACTTCAGGTGTTATGGAAAGTTGTTCCAAAGTAACCTTTGAACTGCAATTAATACACTCGTAAACAATGCCAGCTGGAGGTGTTTTATCAGAGGACTCCATTATCCAAACCCTAATTTGACACTCTGACGGATCGAATTAAAGGTTTTGTATTAGAAGTAATTGATAATCATCGGCGATAAATGGGACTTAGATATGATATTGTAGGCGATATTGCAATAATAAATAAGCCATCTGAGAACGGTGAAGTCGCAGATGCGAGAAAAATCATTGAGATAAATAAAAAAATAAAGGTTGTCCTATGCAAATCAGGATCTGTTAATGGCGAGTTTCGTCTACCAAGTTTCCGGAAGGTGTTAGGAGAAGACAGGACGACAACTATACATCACGAAAATGGGTGCTCCATCTATGTTGACTTGACCTCTGTACATTTTTCACCTAGATTAGTCAGAGAGCGCAAATTAATTGCTAATGATGTCAAATCTGGTGAAATTGTGCTCAATATGTTTGGTGGATTAGGAAGTTTTTCAATAGAGATCGCAAAATTGAGAAATCATGTAACAATTTTTAATGTAGATATTAATCCAGAATCAATTGGACTTTGTTTGAGAAACATAATTCTAAACCATCAAAGAGGAAAAATAATAGCGATATTAGCGGATGCAAAAGAAGTTACACACAATCTATTTCATCAAAAAATGGATAGAATTTTACTCCCTTTACCGATCAAATCGAAACAATATTTGAACTTAGCTTTATCCAAACTAAAACAAGGAGGTATTATTCATTATTACGATTTTATTTATTCATCAAAAAATGAATCCCCGATCAAAAAAGCATTCACAGAAATAATTAGAATCATTAAAAATAACACAATTATCAAAACAGATGGAAGAATTGTAAAAAGCGTGGCACCAAGATGTTATCTCGTATCAATAAAATTACTTAAGAGGTAATTATGACCTAATTGAAAATCATGGTGCGGCGCAATGAACTTTGCCTTTAATTCTTCTAACAAATTTATCACACGTAAAACATTCAACAAATGAAATAGTGGTTAAAGTTACCGGACAAACTACGCAATCCTTCTTCATTTTAGCAAGCGTTTTACCGCCGACAGATCCCTTTAAAGCTTGAATTTTTTCTTTGGGAACTTTTATACGCTTTTCTGAAATATTGATATCAATTTCGTGATTCACTTTAGGGCTGGAACTCAAACAATTCACCTATAATGTTTTAACGTAAGTTTTCTATCGATTATCGAGAAACGAAATACTCTCGAAGTTGCATGATAGATTAGTATGTTCTACATAAAAAATTGTTGCTCAACTATATATATATAGAAAAGGCTCCCAATACTATCAAATTTGCAATGCATATGTATTGCATTTAATCGAATAGATTTCGATGAGAGTATAAAGTTATAAATGAGAAATGAACGGCAGTAAGTGAGAGAGTTGAAATACAAAGCTGTTCTTTTGGTAACTGTGGCTGTGCTTGCTATAATTGACATAATCATATTGACGCAAGTTTTCCCTAGTCTCTACCAAGATATACCTCTGCCACTACCGCAAACTTCTAAAACAATAGGTGGCGTGCTTTTTTCGGTAACTTCCCTATATCTGACCTTAATTGCTTCAAATATTATTATCATAATAATCGTATTAAAAAAAGCAGGATATGCAGGAAAATCCATTCCAAAAAAGAATAGCGATTGGTTTGATCTTATAGCTTTACTAGTTCTTGGGATTTCTGGACTTGTTATGTGGTTCTATCCATTTTTCTTATTGTTTTTCATAGCTGCTGGATCATATTTGTTATTTTCAGAAATGCGTTGAATTCCTAATTATCTTTCGAGTTGCATTTCTAATTATGCTATTAATAAAACCAAAAATCATGATCATACC
>JBAUBP010000049.1:0-20747 GCA_049676905.1 Bathyarchaeia archaeon | reverse complement strand
ACGTAGGCGGTATAGTTCCAAACCCAACATATAACCAAGTCTGTACAGGCACAACCGGACATGCAGAAGTTATTCAAATAACCTACAATCCCAACATCATCATCTTCAAAGAAATTTTACAGATCTTCTTTACAATGCATGATCCAACCACCCTCAACCGTCAAGGCAACGATGTAGGAACACAATACCGCTCAATAATACTCTACCACAACCAAAACCAAAAACAGACAACAGAACAAATCATCAACGAAATCACACAAGAAAAAATCTGGAACAATCCAATCGTTACACAAATTGAACCTTACCAGAGATTCTACAAAGCTGAAGACGATCACCAAGAATACTACAAAAAGAATCCCGAACAATATTACTGTAAGATAATCATAGCACCTAAAATCGCAAAACTACGAAAACAATACTTTGAAAAATTGAAAAAGGAATGAAAAGAATAAGCAGAGAATTACTATTTCGTGAGAGTTGTTTTCATTAATCCGTTTATTTTGGTTAACGCTTTTACCGTAATAGCAGCAGCAGAGAGTGTAACGGTTAAAGCTAGCATAGTCACTCCAACAGTATTCATCACTGCTGAATTGGACACTACCCCAATAATAGTCAATAATCCACTCAAGACACCACAAACAAGCAGCATGATATTTTGATTTTTCAAACAATATACTGATTTTATTCGACCCAGTCGATCCTTGATTAATCTAATTATCAATATCAACGGTGCGAAGTAGAAGATTCCGCAGATGAATGCTGCTGTTAGAATCGAACTTGTAGCAGCCAATTCCCTATTGAACGAGAATATTGATTCAGTGCTCTGAGCAGCCATAACCGAACCAACTACAGGATAAAGCACGAATCTAGTAATCTGTCGAAGATCTTGATTATTATTTATGATTTTAGCCATAGAGGGGCTCCAGCTATAGTACCAAGCATTGAAGATGTGCATGAAATTGTCTCCAGTGAAAGTTATTTTAACAGAGTTATCTCTGAGATTTCTCATAGCTTCAACATTTGTATCCATTCTTGAACCAAAAGCAGCAGTAGCAATTATACATTCTAACTCTGTTTCTGTAAAAGGTCGGATAACATTTAGACTACCATCAACAACAACAGTTCGCTGCTCACTCATGAACATGGCTTTACCAGTACCTGTTGCGCTGGCGGTCCAAGAGTATTCACCTTCCTCCGCATCTTTCGGAACAGCAACAGTTACGGGAAAGGTCTTTGCTCCTTTGAAGCTTGTCCCTGCAGGAGCTATCTCCTTGGATATTCCAAGACCTGGAAATGAAATTTGAGAAGCATCTACAGTAAATGTTCCACCAAATGTTTGAATCGTTGCATCAGGAATAATAGTGGCTTTTCCAGTTATTGTTTCACCCGCTTCAGCTGTCGTAGGAAAAGCCGCTTTGAGAGTAACTGAGACACCCATCGTACTTTCTGTAACTGTTTTTTCTTCTTCTCCTCCAATCCATATGCTACCTTCATCTTTTACTTCACCATCCCATAGCAGCCACTGTGATCCGCCCTTGTCGGTTATGTTTATTACCGCGACTCCGACAGTTGTCAAGAAATTATATCGACCCGACTTTGCAGTTGAAGAGATTGTTAATGGAACTGGAAATTCGCCAACAAGTTCTACATTCAAGGTTTCCTCCCCTCTAGGTTTTGAAGATATAGCGACAATATCACCACCCGCTTCAGATGAGACCACACGCAAGGTGATCGTATTGACCGCAAGGTACATTGTTGGTTCTAGAAATGCATCCGTAATACTTTGCCTTACGATTACTTTTGCAGTTGTACTTTGACCAGGATCCAAGACACGATCAGGCCAATATGTTGAAACACTAACGCGTGAAGCATAGTTTGTTCCAGCAGCATATCCAATAAATCCTGAAATTGAAACAAACAGTAAAACAGTTAGAAGAAAAAATGAAAGTATTGACAGTCTTAGAGTGCAATTCTGTTTAGAAAAGCCAAAATTTAACATGATGTAGAATAGACGCCCCTATTTTCTGAATCCAAACTTGCTACCTGAAGCTCGTATCTCAAAGATGGAAGCGATAATCGATATTATGACCCCGAGCCAGGCGAGGTAGTATCCTAATCCCATCGCTCCAATCCAAACAAATCTTCCCAGTGTCATGTGAATTGTGGCACTGAGAAAAACTATAGCCAATATTGCAAGTATTGCTCCGATGAGTGCTCTGAAAAAAGCTACAATCCCACCGATCAACAGTAAAACAAAACCTGTTGCCATCATCACAAAACTGATTGGAACCATATCAGTCACACCAGTTATACTCCATAGAAACGGTGTTACAATACTCCAAAGAGAGGCTGTACCCAAACTACTAAATGGCAGAAATAAGGAGATAAGAATCAAAATTGCTCCGACAATCCTGAGAATCTTATTTCGAGTTAACTTTCTAGTTGAGACGGCCGGACCAATAGCCTTGCTTGGTTGAGGCTGCACAGAAACTTCAGGAGTAGTCTCTCCACATTTCGTGCAGAACCTGTTTCCAGGCTTAATTTCTTCCCCACATTTCAGACAGAACAAAGATTCACATCGTTATAAATGTCACATTTCTCTTGTATTTAATAGAAACGGTAATCCTACTGAGAGAATTACTTGTTAGAATACTCTTTTTATTTTCATACTCACACTTTGATATAACACGAGGCGAGAAGATGTGGACGATATAGGAATTGTCTCTTATGGCCATACAAAATATGGCATCCTATCAGAAAAGACTCCAGATCTATTGAACAATGTGATCGGTGATTGTCTAAAAAATGTCGAAAAAGGAATATCACCCAAAGATATAGGAATGGTCATTGTAAGTTGTGCCGATAATCAATTTTCAAATCAGGCTCAAACAGGAGCACTTGCCTTAAGATATCTTGGAAATTATGATGCTGAAGCTTTTCGAGTGGAAGCAGCATGCGCCAGTGGTAGTATGGCCGCATACTTGGCAAGAAAAATGTTGGCAGCTGAATATGTAGACAACGTCCTTGTTGTTGGGTTTGAGAATATGAGCAGACTCTCAACTGAAACTACCACATCTGTTCTGATAAGAGGAGGTTCACCTGAAGAAAATCAGATGGGGATAACCCAGCCCGCGGCCTATGCGATGATGGCCCAAATGTATATGAATAAATTTGGAGCTACCGAAGAGGATTATGCGGCAGTCTCAGTGAAAAATCATGTTAACGCTTTAAGAAATCCTTGGGCTCAATTTCATAAGAAAATAGGTACTGAAGATGTTAAGAACTCCCGTTTAATCGCTTCACCGATACGTCTTCTACATTGCAGTCCAATCAGTGATGGTGCAGCAGCTATTCTACTTAGTAGAAAACCTAAACAATTCACAGACACACCTGTGTACTTCAAAGGAATGGGGCTAGCCCATGACACGTTAGGAGTTTTTGAGCGTGATGATCCTACTTCTGTAGTTTCAAGTAGGAAAGCCGCATCAAAAGCCTACAAAGAAGCAGATACAAATCCAGAAAATATTGATGCAGCCGAGATTCATGACGCATTTACTCCTATAGAATTAATGATCTATGAGGATCTCGGATTTGCTGAAAAGGGAAAAGGAATGAATCTAATTAGAGAAGGGAAAGTCAATTTTGATGGAGACCTTCCGATAAATGCAAGTGGTGGACTCAAAGGAAAAGGTCATCCAATTGGGGCGACAGGAATTGGAATGATGGTGGAAATGTACCTTCAACTTCGTGGGGAAGCAGATGAAAGACAACTCTCCAATTTGAATTCCGTTCTAATCGAAAATCATGGTGGCACCGGCGCAACATCTATCGTCACTATTCTGGAGCGATAGATATGGCTAAGCTAATCTCATTCTCGTTAGTTGCCATTGTTCCACCTCCATTCAAAACAGAATATATTGTAGGAATAGCCGAAGACGATCAAGGAAAAAGGATTCCAATCAGAATAGATAGAGAACATCTTGATATTTTGAAAATTGGCATAACTGGTACCCTTGAGAAAAAACAGACTGATCTCGGTGAATTCACATATTTTCTACCAAAAATCGAAAAGAGTTCAAAAAAGAAAGTTGCATTAATAACTGGTTCTACCCGTGGCATCGGCAAAGCCATCGCCATTGAACTGGCTAAAAAAGGCTACGATATTGCACTAAATGATTTGGAACTTCCTGATGAAGGAAAAGAAATAATCAAAACCATAGATGAAATGGGAAGAGCTTCAATATTCGTGAAAGCCAATGTCGCAGATTATAATGATGTAGAGAAAATGATTAACGAGATTTTAACCAAGTTCAAACGAATAGATGTCCTGGTTAATAATGCAGGAATAAACATCGACAAACTCGTAACAAATATGAGCCCTCAAGATTGGCAACGGGTAATCGATGTGAACCTCACAGGCGTTTTCAATTGTACCAAAGCGGTCATTCCGAATATGATCAAGATTGGAGGAGGAAAAATAATTAACATGAGCTCCCAAGGCGCCCTAAATGGACCAGTTGGCCAAGCTAACTATGCTGCATCCAAGGGCGGCATCGTATCATTTACAAAAGTCATCGCTAAAGAGTATGCACAATACAACATATTATGTAATGCAATAGCTCCAGGATGCATTGAGACTAGAATGACAGATTCAATGCCGCCTGGCATGCTCAGAGAAAGAGTCTCAGAAATTCCTCTCGGGAGAAGAGGAAAGCCAAAGGAAGTTGCAGAACTAGTAATATTTCTAGCAGATCAATCTGATTACATCACTGGTCAGTTGATCTTGATAAACGCTGGTGAATACATCTAGAAGAATATTTCAATCATGCAAAGGATCGATTTGCTACCGATCTTCTCTTTCATCACGCGATACTATTTTTTATGTAAAATTTCTAATACACGTTTTTCCAGTTTGAACGCTTCATCGTCTAAGGCTTGAACGAATTCTCGATGACCCTCATCATTAATTAATGCGATATTGGCTTGTACAAGGGCATCTCTCCGCCAGTTAAAGTGATGATCCTCAATTTTGTATCCTTGACTCACCAACAAATTCAATCGATCAACTGAATTTTCCATAACAACAATTCCTCAGATAGCATTAAGAAATTTTCAAAGATGCATCTGCTAATAACAGCGTGCGTATAATAGGATCATTCTAGAGGACGTTTGAAATAAAATACTATTTCTAATGCACCTATTGTATCTGAGGCGCTTACCAGTTCCCAGCCGTCAAGACCCATTTTCGCCATATAGGTTGCAGCAGCATCTCTTACATCATCAGCAGCAGTAAGTTCTGGAGAGATATCTACAGTATTTTTTCCATCAGTTTTGTAAAAGACAGCTTTGGCTTTCACTGGGTCCTGACCATGAAGAGATAATCGGCAATATTCCCATTTCTGCATATACGCTCACCAGTCATATTCTTTGTCTACTAAGTTTAATACATTATCTTTATAATTTTATATCAGGCCAGATAAGAAAACCCATTAATTTAGAATTATATTTTTGCTAAGATCAATGAAAGCTCATAGATCGCAAAAAGTATCAGTAATGCTCCCACCAGCCTCATTAGATAAATTCTGGTATTATGCTTCTCAATACTAAATCCTACCCTAGACTTTGATAGAAGAAATCCCATAATTACAGCAAAAAGTCCTGTCGTAGCCATAAGTCCTGTAGTAATTTGCACTGAGATGCCGAAAGCGTAGAACATTAATGCATAGCCAAAAAATTGTAGGAATATTACAATTGATAGTGGAACTATTGCACTCTTCCAATCTCTAACAAGGCAGGTCCGTTCTTTCTCATGAAATATTATTGGCATAAGAGCAACTAAAACAGCAAACCACGCAAATTGACGCCAAATAAGGAAATTAAAATTTGAAACAAAATCTAACGCTGGTTTCACAGCCACATTTCCAGAAGCATAGAGTAAAGCTACCATCAGAAAAATCCAGAGCGCTTTATTCTTTGGTGATATTAGCTGTCTAATCTTTATTTTTTCATCCCATGAGGTTATGACAGCTCCAATTATGGCGATCAGTATCCAAAAAGTTACAATTGGACCATAATATTCTCCGAGAAATATGAAGCTTAGAGGTATGACAAAAATCGATTGTATGCTGACTATAGATGCGGCAGATGAAGCATCATATTTTGTCAACCCATAATACATGAGCAGATAAGCAAGGATAGAGGTCCCACCAGATATCAGAGCATATGGTACTACTTCAATTGGAGGTAAAAAAATCTGATCTGGGACAATTATGAATGATAAGAGTGGAAACATGAATATGATCAATATACCTTGCAAATAAATGAACGAAACGAAATTCTTCATCTTACTTGAAAGTACATATTTCACTGTGAAAGTGAAAATTGACCAGAGAAAAGACGATATTATAACGTAGTAGACGATTAACTCCATTTAAGTCACAAAGTTTACTGATGAGGTCTTTTACCGTTGCACTAACCTAGTTATATTCATAATGATTTGTTCAGAAGCAAGTAACATTAATGATAATCTAGAGGGTGATAATTAATATCTCAATAATTGAACGCGCACGCTAAAGTCAACATTTCATAATTTATCTAATATCTTCAACCTTGTGAGCGCAGTCAGCAGTACATATCCGAGAATTCCTATTGCTATTATGCTTCCAATTAGAACTCCCAGCAGTCCTATTTCTATTGGCATATGGAATAGGTAGCTAAGATATGTTCCAACAACAATTGTAACCACAAGTATCTCTGCAATCAAAGCGAGCACCCAACTTCCCTTTACTGTTTTTTTTCCTATCTTCCATGCCAGGAGTGTTGCTATGAAATTTGCCGCTGTTCCACCGATTACGTCAATAACACCTAATCCTCCAAAAAAATTGGAAATTATTGTTCCCAGACTGATCCCAACTATAGCTGGCCATCCAAAAATTATGGATAGAGCCAGTAAAGCATCCGCCACTCTCACTTGAAAGATACTGAAACTTATAGGAGCAAGTGCGATGACCCCTACCGTATAGAGGACGGCGAAAATTATCATCAAGGAAATTTTCTTCGAAGTATTCATCATAGAACTGTAACTTCCAACCGGATATTGAACATATAATATGGGTAATTGGATTAAGTCAATGTTATCGTCTACTAAATCGATTTCGATTTTACAGATTCGTATCGCTCTTTACCTTATAGTCCCTATTATTCACACAAGGTCGTGTTCAAATTGAATAATCGCATCATGGGAGCTATCGAAGCGTTAGAATATATGCGTCGATTCGTTGAAAGCCTACATGGTGACGTAGTTATCAGAGAGAGAATTCTACGAGAAGTGAACCTATTGATCAGACTTCTATTAACCAGAAGATTGGCGGAATATGAAGCCCATATCTCCAGATATGATAAGCATCGAACTTGTCAATCACAAACTCAACTTACCGGTATTTGGAACTCGCTCTAATCCATAGCTAAAATTGATGAATCTTAAAATTATAATATTATTAAGAAATCATCTGTAGACATACGTAAGAATATTGAAGAATAAATCTTTGCTCAGGTCGCGTATCTGTAATGAAACAAGCCGCAATAATATATGACTCTAAAACTGGAAATACGGAAAAAGTGGCACTTGCAATAAGAGACGGATTGCAAAAAGGCGGACTGGAAGTATTAGTAGAAAAAGTTGAGAATGCTCATCACATCGACTTTTTCGATTACGATCTAATCTGTATCGGCTCCCCTTCATACATGTGGCATCCACTTGATTCAATAAACAATTTCCTAACTAAGAAACATGAAAACTATCGAAGCAAAGGGCTAATCAAACTTGATTCCCCAAAAGTCTCAGGAAAACACGCATTAGCCTTCTGTACTTATTCTGGCCCTCATACAGGAATAGCCGAAGCTACTCCAGTCTGTAAAATCATTGGACAGTTCTTCGATCATTTAGGCTTCAACATAGTCGGTGAATGGTGTATCCTGGGAGAGTTACACGCTTCTGAAGAGATAAGCACGAAAGGAAGAATGGGAGATATACGAGGAAGACCAAATCTAAAAGATCTCGAAAAAGTTAGGGATGATTCTGAGAAACTTGCCAGTAGTCTTAGTTAACTTGTACGGGTTTAATTAGGGAAGTTATCTCCAGTTTTACTGCTGAACCTGAATTTCTATAGTCCAAGAATCGAGGCCAGCTGCCCATATGTCAAGATAATAATCTCCTGGGCCATCATAAACGTAGCTGACTTCAGTTCCCGATTGATCATAAGTGATAATTTGACCCGAAGGTGCGACAGTGATAGCGAAACCAGGATGCGTAGCCTCTGCCTCTACAGAATATTTTATTCTCCAGACATCTTTTGAAATATGGAATTTCTCTGTAGTTGTGGGCTCAGTACCATAGAATATCCTCACCGTCACCCAATTCTCGGTCGCATTAGTTGGCGATTCTTCTCCATTAGTAGGTGTAATTACCATTTGTGTAGTTGTTTCAACCTGGGCTTTTGGAGCAACGAAATATCCAAACAATACTCCCGCAAGAAAAACAACAACCAATAGACCAATGATTTTCAGAGGAGGTCTTCGTTTAGGTTGGCTTATTTGAGCAGTCTTTACCTTTTTTACAGTTGGACTTTGGGATACTGTCGATTTTCCACAGAATGGGCAAAGATCGGCAGTATTGTGGATCTGCTTTCCACAATGTTTACAATATTTTCCTTGCTCGTTCTGGGCCATATCGCTTCACGATAAGATGCTTTTCCTTCGATAAATGAGTTTTTAATATGAATTGATGACACACTCTACTCTTGTGTTTTGCCACATTTTGTACAATATGTTATATCCACTCCAATCTGTTCTCCACAAGATATGCAATATTTCAGCGTGCGCGGCAGGCATCATAATCTAAGTTTTCGGCGGATCGAAATATAGCATATTGTATGCATTTACTGCGTGCTTTATTGCATCTTTTCTTTTTCCTTGTCCAATCAGCGATATCGCTGAATCATATTCTTGCTTTGCAGTTGAGTGTTTGGGATTATCTGGTGAAATCTCGATAAGTTGATCTGCCAAGAGGAGCATTTCGTCTAGATATGTGTAGTTTAAGTATTGAAGATTCTCATAGTATTCCATCCTGTCTTGGTCACCTTCGAAAGGGTTTTTCTTTCTGGAAAGTTCAGCCACTCTACGACTAGTATCATTGATTGTGGAAAGTATTCTTTGAAGGTTGAATCTTGATACTGGTGTCGGGTATACAGCACGGATTTTTCTGTGGTAGAAGAATCGGTAGATGGTTTGTATTCCTGAGCATAGGCCTCTACCCGTTCCGCCTGCTACAGCAATTCCCAATCCATATTTTCCATTTACATCGGTAATCTTTGCTGTGTCCATGAAATCTTTAGCTAGACCACTAATGCTTCCCCAATAGACTGGAGCACCTATTATGTAACCTTCGGCTTCCAACCATAATTGGTCCAATTCTTCCGGTAGTTTTGTCTTCTCAGTCCAGCTTTGCAGCGGATAATCTATAAGATACACCTTCTTCGCTTCTAAACCAGTCTTTTCGACACCTTCAAGACATTTAGTGATCAATTGGTCAGTGACTTTTCCTTTACGTGGACTACCTACTATTCCGAGAATCATATTCAACACATCTATACTGTGTAGAATAAGTAATTCATATTAGAATTTGACTATTTTGAGAGTGAAATATTTAGAGCTTAATTATTGCTACTGATTCGTTACTGCAAACTTTTTAACAAGCTCATCTTCCCAGCGCGCGTTATATTTTCACTGATGTCAATGATTTTTATTCTATTTCTTAAAAACTACCTTTGACAGTTATGATGATTAACGACCACAAGGTTCTTTCTAAATATCTCAGACAAAGAGGTTACATTGTTTATCCTGATGAATTAAAGTGTGGATACATCGGTACTCCAAATTATCCCCATCGATGGGTAGATGTAGTAGCTTATAGGAACACAAAATTCTATGCTTTCGAGTATAAGAGTTCTGGCGATCCTATCAGTGGAGCATTAAAACAAGTTGAGAATTATCGGCACACATTTGATTATGTTGTTTTAGTGGTGGAAGTACCGAGAAAAGGTAGAACAGGTATTTCACTAAATTCTAAACGTGGTAAAAAGATCTATCAGATTATTAGTTTGGGATCAGGTGTCTGGACATTATCTTGGAATAAATCGAAAAGAAGATTCAGAATAAAAGAGATTACAAAACCGATACTTCAAAATCCTAATTCAACAAACAGAAAAACTATTGAGAGGATATTCAAGAACCATTCATGGAGAGACAAAATGATAGAAGCTGGATTCAATCCCAAACAGAATCGCATAGATCAATTTATTTCTGTTTTAAACTAACTAATGCAAATACATCTCTACAATAAGATTATTTATTCTATTTACTGATAAACATCTAGTGATGACTAAACTGTTTTGCAGAATCCAGTTTCTGATAGATGTTTGAGTGGATAATGACAATCTAGACATAGATATACATCATAGCCCAGATTCTTGACTTTTGAAGTCCCACATTTTGGGCAGCTTATTTCATGATTGCATATATGACAATGATGCCATTTCTATCAACCGTATTAAAATCAGACATACTGTTGAATCTCTTTTGTAGGGCATTGTTAAAGAACAAAGTTCCCTAATGAATCGAGATCATTCATGAGCCGTTTGAAGATTATCTAAAAATTATTCCCGAGAATAGTATCGGTAATAATAGTGCACTGATCATTATCAACCCTAATATTATGAGCTTCATGTTACTTCTCAATTTATCTTCGCCTTTGATATACAGTTTATAATTAATATTTCAATTGAATAAATCTTCATTCATGTAATCTATACTTTACCAATCATAAAAGTAATTATTATTTTAAAATAATTACCATATTTTATCCTAATCAAATTCAAACATTTAAGTTGTTTTTTAGCTAGCTAGCTTTAGGAATTAAACCTTCGAAGATTTCAGTTAGCTGTTGAGAAGATTTTTTCCATTTCATATCTTGAAGCTAACTCCCTGAGGTTTTATCACTCTTGTGGGTTGTGTACGTTAAATGTTCTTTTTTATTTTAGCTTTTGATCTATCTGGACTAACTCTATCTCAAAGATTTTAGACCATAGTTTTCCTGTAACGAAAAGACGATCACTCTTAGGGTCATACGCAATACCGTTAGGGATAGCAGCGGGATTACTACTATTTTCTATGCTCCGGAGTTCACTGAGGTCTATCCATCCAGTTACCTTTCCTGTTGTTGGCGAGATTCGTGCAATGAGATTAGTCTGCCAAATATTAGCGTAAATCTCTCCTTTCACATATTCTAATTCGTTGAGGTCTTTAACCGGTCCTTCTTTACTGAATACTTGTATCTGATTTACTTCTTCATATGTTTCAGGATCTATGAGATGTAATGTTGATGTTCCATCGCTCAGGATCAAGTGTTCGCCATCATAAGTGAGGCCCCATCCTTCTGTAAGATAATGGAACTCCTGGATTTTTTGAAAATTATCTTTATCATAGACAAATCCCACTTTGTTTTTCCATGTTAACTGGATGATCTTGTCTTGATAGATTGTTATGCCTTCACCAAAGTATTGATCAGAAAGATTTTGAATTTGTAGGATAACCCCATTTTCGAGTTGTATTTTGCGTAATGAAGAACGTCCGTAGAGGCCTGTTCCCTCGTATAAGTGATTTTTTTCGAATACTAATCCTTGTGTAAACGCATTTTGGTCGTGAGGATATGTATTAATTATTTTACACAGGTATACAGAAACATCTTGACTTGTTTGAGTGGGCGTAACTTGGAATTCCACATAGTTTGAATTATAATAATATAGGGATAAAATTAGGAATACTGTGATACCTAATAACAATATTATGACGTGACGAGTTGGACTCTTTCTAGCGGTATTCCTTTGATTATTCATCATATGGTTCCACTATTATTTTTTGAAAAACTTCATGGTTGTTAGTATTAGTTTAGAAGTTACTAATTACCTAGAACAGATAATACTAACAATTGTTTAAAATATAGGTGCTTTAAAAGAAAGTTTTCAATAAGTTATTCGTTTTTTCAACAATACAGTTGGCCTATAGGCAGGGTTTGGTTTACTTTGAGATTTGTCGTACAAGTTCCATTGAGTATGTTCTTGAACAGTAACTTTTCTTCTCCAACCTCTAAGTGGTGTATTACAATTTCGGCAAATACGTCTATCATCATCATTAACGATGAAACATCTAGGACACTTTACTTTTCTTTGATAAGACATGTCAGATTAACACACTAATTTCGAGTTTGGAATCATTCTAAAATTCGTTTGAGAGACATTTAAGCATGGCCACATATTTGTAACACAATTGATTCATAGATGATACAATTTCTTCACATTAATGATTATCATTACCGTGCACTATGTTTCCAGCATATGCTCGATGTCCAGATGTGTTAAAGGCATGTTTTTATTATGTAAGTCTCGAAGGCATGCAACATTAAAGAATTGGTAATAGGAAGCAAAGATTGTCCGACAAATTCTTTTTAAATTCTTCAATTATACTTAGAGCTGAGCCTCAGTATTACAATACCTATGCCGCGTTCGATTATAGGAGAGTTAGAACCGAATTTCTATCAGAGAATGAATTTAAAACTCTAGAGTATATCCGTGACAAAGGTGCCAACGTAACTGAGATCGCCAAGCAAACTGGCATGAAAGATAGTGAATGTAAAAAATTCCTGAAGCGCATGATAAAAATCAATTTTGCGCAATCAAATTCGGAGAAGTTCAAAACCAAAACCTCGACGAAAATTAAGCATGATTCTACACTATATGAAAAATTTCCTATACCCTTTCTTTCAGCTCCATCCACAGTTGATATTTTCATAACAAGTAAATGCAACCTAGACTGTGTGCACTGTTTCTCTAGAAAAGATGATGTCGAACGTTACTTATCACTTGATGAATTGAAATCAATATTCGACCAACTAGAAGAAATTGGAGTTTTTGAAGTTAGAATTAATGGCGGCGAAACATTACTTCATCCCGATATAGATGAGATTCTTACTATCCTTAAAGAAAAACGCTTTAGAAAAGTCATACTAACGAATGGAACCTTACTCGATGACAAGAAAGTAGAATCTTTGAAAGAATCAAACATTATACCAACAGTCTCGCTCGACGATTCACTAGTGGATGAACATGATCGATTCAGAGGCTACAATGGATCCTTCAATCAGACAATCGAAGGATTAAAACTATTAAGAAAACACCAAGTCCTCTACGGGATAAATTGCTGTCTACACAAAAACAACTTGACCAGAATCGATGAAATTGTAAAACTTGCAATTAAATATGGGGCATCAAGAATCGCATTTCTAGACCTTAAGATCACAGATAGATTAAGGAACCATAAGAATTGGATCCCAACTTACGAGGAATACCAGAAAGTGATGCTTAACCTACTTGCCGTTAAAATAAAATATCGACGCAAGATAGATGTCGCTTTGGATGTCTTCCTACGATGTCAACCTCTTCAAGAATCTCTGTGGGAGGCTAAGAAAGGATTTGTCTCTTGTCAGGCAGGTAGAAACAGATTATCTATAGACTCTGATGGATCTGTCTACCCTTGTAACCTAGTTATTTCAGATAAAAAATGGAAAATCGGGAATATAAGAAAACAGAAGATTTCAGATATATGGTTCTCTGAAAAATGGCTGTTTTTCAGAGGTGAATTAACAATAACTAAACTAAACAAGTGCAGCGACTGTAAAGATCTGAAAAAATGTAAAGACTTCTATTGCAGACTTCTTCCCTACATAACCAACGGAGACCCGTTGGCCCCACATCCTAAATGCAATTAGCGTACGATGTCATTTCTTAGTTAATTCAGTTCTTTTTTTCCAAAATATGAATGCAAATGGAATCGAGATTAAGGCTAATACGATTCCGAATTCACCGATGAAATATTTTGTAGCACCAGTATCCTTGGTTAATGGATCAAATACTTGTTGAATGAATAAATTATGACTTGCATGAAAAATCACAGCCGTCCAAACACTACCAGACTTTAAACGCAACCATGCGAGTGGGAAACTTATTCCAATTATCATAACGCTGAAACAGGTTAACCCGAACCATGCTGGCGTCCCACTATTATAATCTGCAAATAGAATTAGTGGATAATGCCAAATCGCCCAAATAACTCCGCTAATGATAGCGGTCTTTGTGAAAGTTGTTACCTTCGCCAGTTCAGGGACTAAGAATCCTCGCCACCCTATTTCTTCACCTAATGCAGACAAGGAACTCACCAATATTCCAAGAGTAGCAGAAATAATAAAAAATTCAAAAAATTCTAAATCTAAGCTGCGTTGGAAACCACCCCATCTGAAAGACCAAATTATAAAATAAGCTATGAAAGAATAAGCGATTGGAAGAAAATAGCTTAATAATAGGTAACGAGGTTTTCCCAAACCCCAACCAAAATCACTTAAATTTTTTTTATGCAAGATACTTGTAAGCAATGCAGCAATGCCTGGACACCACATCCACGCTAGAACATAGAGCATATCGCCAGCAAAAATTGTTCCGCTTGTTATTATGAGGAAATAAAATATTGAACTTAACGCTATAGTAAGCACTAAGAATGTGACAATTTTTACTTTAAATTTTTTTTGGATCAATTCTTTATTATTTGAAAATCTGTTCCACCTGTCCGATAGACCTATATCCAAACTTGTATAGGGAGTTTTTGATCTTTTTTAAAATAACGTAACCCCTTATTATTTAGCTGCTTCAATTTGTGTGCTGGCGGCATTGAGCTCGTTGGTAGATAAGGTAATAAAATCTGCAGACTCCTCAACCAGAGATACATCTTCTTGCATCACTCCATCCTCAAGTAGCGTATATGCTGCATAAGCGAAATCAAGACTTCTCAATAAATGCAGGTGGGCCTCTCCAAGTTCTTGGGGAGGATTTTGTTTTGATGCTGTTTCATATAGATCTTGAAGATCATTTTTTGCTTCTCGAATGTATCCAAGAAATTGAGACTTTGTTATTTCGCCGTTGCCATAGGCTACGGCTTTGTCCCGAGACTCTGAAAATATATCCTGGAACTCTGAGAGAACATCTGCCATAGTTAATACGTATCCTTGGACATCAGATTTTTGTGGAGTGGGCGTGAGAGTTACTGTGACTGTTGGCCCGGCTATTGTTTCGGTCACTGTTACTGTTCTAGGTTGGAAATACCACAACCCAACTCCAGCGGCAAGGCCGACTAACAGCATGATCATTGCAATAGCTAATGCTTTGGTAGAAAACGTTGAAGTTGGCTGTTGGGTGATTTTTCTTACTGTTGGTGGAGCTTTCTCGACTGAGGTTTGCGTACTAACGGGTCTTCCACAGCCAGGACAAAATGTAGTATCAGTTATTTCTCTACCACAATGCATACAATATCTTTGACTCATACTTACAATTCAATAATCATTTAAGATATAATGATTTTCTGAAAAAATTTTTTATACATAGCTCACTAGTGCGCGCTCTATTCCAATCAATGAGATTATACCACGGACACTATAAGCCGTGTCTGTAAGTTTCGCCTCTAACTAATCCGAGTTCCTCAGCAATTTTTACGACTTCTCTGTATTCTTTGATTGTTGGGCGTCTTGCTATTTCTTCATAGTCTGAAGCTTTGAACATAGGTCGGTATTGATCCATAATGTTGACATAAGTATCCTTTGATATCTCCTGTGCAATGAATTCCAAGACCGCTCTACTATTCGCAACATCATTTGGCAGAACCAAATGTCTTATCAATAATCCTCTTGTTGCAATTCCATTTTCAACCTGTAGATCACCCACTTGTCTGTGCATCTCTTTTACGGATTCTCTACAGCATTCAAAGTAATCAGGAGCATCAGAATATTTACCTGCAGATTCCGCTGAACCATACTTCATGTCCGGCATATAGATATCGACTATCCCATCCAACAATTTTATTACCTCAACATTTTCGTAGCCACCACAGTTCCAAACGATCGGCAATTGTAATCCCTTTGAAATCGCGAAGTCTATCGATTTTAAAAGTTGAGAAGCAAAGTGTGTTGGTGTGACGAAATTTATATTATGGCAACCACGCCTCTGTAAATCGATCATAAAATCTGCTACTTCTTCTTCACTTACAGGTTTGCCATAACCTTCATGACTAATATCATAGTTTTGGCAGTAAACGCATAGGAGGTTACAGCTTGCAAGAAATATTGTACCAGATCCACTGTCACCAACCAGAGGATCTTCTTCACCAAAGTGAGGCCCATAACTCGATACATAAAGTTCTTTACCTGATCTACAGTACCCCTTTTCATCTTTTAGCCGATTTACCCTACATTTTCTAGGGCAGAGCTCACAACTCTCAAGAACACTGTAGAACTTTCTAATTCTATTTTTCAATTCTCCACTCTGATACAACTTAAGATAGTTGGGAGTCATGATACATCATGAAAAATTTCCTTACTTCACTAATAATTCTCTCTTTGTTCATAAAGAGAGTACATGCTTTTTTACGTTACTACATAATTAGTGATTTCCAAGCGCACGCTAACACGATGCATGTGAATTTCTGATATTAAGTAATCATTTACCGTCAATCATATTGTATCTGTGTATTCTTTCTTCATATTCTGCCCTTGATCTTGTTAAGAGAAATTTCGAAAGCAAATTCAACTCTTTCAAGATTTTACCTTTCAATCTCGGGCCACCCTCCAGGTTTTGAGTGAAAGATTTCACATAATCTAGAGCTTCTAGGGCACCTTCGTTTCGTTTCTTAAGGAAGAATGTGATACCGTACATGAGTATAGATAGAGAAAAAAGTATTATAATGCAGAGAGAAAGGCGAATTTAAAATTCCATTAGTCAGTTTGAGCTATGACGCACTCAAAACGATGCATTTCAATTTTCGACCTTGAGTGTAAGGGATTAGATGAATCAGGGATATGTTGATTTCTTCTGTAATAATTTGATGTGCAATATGTTCCTGTTTGATTTTCATTTTAGTCAGCACTACAGAGAAAATAATTTCATCTACTTAAGAATAATCTCATACTTGTAGTATTACTGTCTCATACGAGATACAAAAATGTCAATTAGTGCGTAATTACAATTTCTGACATGGAGATAATTCCCCTTTCATTTTGGCACAGGCTGAAGGGTTGAGTATATAACAAATTTTTGAATTTAGGATGTTAATATAGCTCAGACTTTTCCAAAGCAATAGATTGATCATCATAAACATGACGATACATTCTTTTCACTTTGAGTTGTTTTCGCGCTACTTCTCTCATGCCTTGTTCCCATACATCTATTTGTCCATCAAATAGGCCTAAAATAGATTCCAAATCTTCTTTCGAATGCATCTGAGAATTCAGAATCATTATTGTTGTCATAGAGTTTGATCGCATTCGTGCTATGAAATCAATAAGCCACTTTCTAGTAGTTACTAGACCATGCTGTAAAAGTATGTCTGAGATAATGTCTATGCATACAACTTTTTCTTTTTTAGTTTCGTTCATTTTTTGGAGAACATTAGCTGTTTTGAGGTTGATCTCTGTCAGATTATCTATTCCTCGCACTCGATACACGTTTTGAATATCTTGGCGATTCTCATCCATCTGTGGATTACATATGATGTAGAAGAAACTTTCTGGATATTTTTCTAAAAGTTCACGTTCTCCATCGATCTTGGTCGTCACATATAATGTAGAATTTTGAGATTTTAAGGAGTTATCAAGGAATCTATGAATAAGTAGATCTGTTTCGTCGCAAGATGGTGTTGTCAAGGCGACGATATAATTTCGTTTTAAACCACCATTTAGAAGTCTATCAAGATGTTCATATCCTGTTGAGATTGTTTGCATCATTTCTTGTGTGGTTAATTTTGCTGATTTAGATATCCCATTTCTATTGTTAAATGATTGCAATATTGGTATAGAACTTAGATCTTGCTTTCTAAACCAGATTGCCAACGGGATGATGATTATTATTCCTGCGGTTGTGCCAAGGACGCCCCATAGAAAATCTAGATTTGAACCTGAGGTTGATGTTTGTTCTTGCTGTATTTTCGATTCTACCAAGAATTGAGCTACACTCTCGGTTTCTTCATATTTGTCGTCTCCTTCAAATATGGCTTTTAACTTGGAACTACCTATTTGCTCCGGATTCCAGTTAAATGAGAATGAACCGTCTGGGTCTGTTTCTACCTCAGAAATTTGTTCCCATTCTGAATTGTTTAAGCTATATTCTATCATTATCTTTTTTTCTTTCAGAAGTGTTTTGCCACTTTGTAAGATACCTGAAATTGTAAGATAGCCTCCTTGCTCTATTTGTAGAGGCACTGACCCTAATTGTATTGACGTATAATCTCTTTCTTTTTTATCAACTTCAAGAAGATATGTGATTTCCAACCTTGGTGATTTGAATCTACCAGGCTGATCACATGAGTAGAATACTGCACTAGATGCGTATTCGAAACCTTCAGAATAATAAGGTCTTATAACCAATGATAGTTTTCTTTTTTGAAGGGATTCTTGAACGTATTCTTTGACATCAAATTTGTGCCAGCCGATACTATCTATCTGCGTGGTGACTGGTGATGATCCACTTGCGTGTTGGGTTCTTGATTCTGTCCAATATAGTTCCTCTTCATTCCAGTCCGTATCAAATCCTTTGAAGACACCGACATTTATGCTTCCACGAATATCAGATGCATAGACATAGAATTCTGCAGTTTGAACAACGGCATAATCTGGAACACTTGATAGATTAAAAAGAACGAAACTCCATCTTTGTCGATTCTGTGGTTTAATATTGAAATATTCTACGTTCAGATTTGAACCAGCAAAATTTACCATGGGTTGAAGAGAGTCGACATAACCATCCTCTATTGGCTTGATAATCGTAGCTTCAGATAAATCATCGGTCGCTTGAATCTCACCTACGCTAGAGAATATAATAGCCATCATAGCGAATATGATTGTATTCCGCACTATCTTCGAAAATTTCATAGCAATAAAATTATGAAATTAGAATTTTAAATAGTCATCGATAGTAGAATCATAAATGATACCATCTATGTTACAGCTATGGCGCAGAAAAAATAACTTCTGTCTGCAATTAGATTTTTTTTGAAAACACACAAATTGAAAGAATATTTTTTTGTGAAACAAATTTGTTAAGATTTTAATTTGCAGGCCGAATCGGATACTTTCCATATTTTAGTCCTAGCGCGCGTTTTGTTTTCGGGACTGCGGCCAAGAAGCATAATGAATTAACCGCTAAGATCATGAAGACTAAAAAGAATCTTGGCTCCAGACCTGTTGCAGCACCGACGACGGATTTAAAGTTCTGCATAAATTGTGGCCAGAAGGTACCATCATTAGTGAGTTTCTGTCCTAAATGTGGAGGCAAACAGTGAAATCTTTAGTGCGTGAGTAAACTATTCTATTTCGTCAGATGTTTTTTGTGTAGTGACAAAATTTCCTTCGCTCTTATTTCACAGTCTTCTACTTTGAGTTCTTTGCAGTCATAATCAAATACTTCTTTCCAAGTGTTATGACATTTTTCTGTGAATACTATTGTGCCATCTTTTTTTATTTGGTTTATACCATCGCCTTGTAATGCTTGTTCGTTTGTCTTTATGGCTTCTTCAATAGATACTCCTGGGGGTAATGTTATTTCCGCACCTTTTGCGTTTAATTTGATTGGGTAGCCTCCGGGTAGACCTAATGGACCAGGAGCATGTGTTAATTGTCCGGTATCGTTTAGGATAGCTAAGGCATTTTTTACTCCTGAACATGCTGCAATGAATCCTAGATGGTGTATTGTGAAGTGGGAGAGGTACTTGCCTACATCTAATAGAAGATCTTTCATGTCTAGTTTGTCAGTAACATCTGTTCCTTTCAGATATATTTTCAAGATGTAAGGTAGACCGCCGCTGTCTCCGAATCTGAAGAGACGATTAAGTACAGCATATGGCGCAATCAAATATACTGTTACAGTTTCTATTTCTTCTTTGAGTTTGTCTGCTGCGGCTTTTTGTATTCCTGGTGTAATGTAATCGAGGTTTCCTAGGCCGATCAAGTTTTGAGCTAGTCCAGCTCTTCCTAGCATGCAGTTTACAACGTCTGGATAAGGAGACATTATTACGTGACTGTTCAAGTTGGATTTGATTACTGCCTTCATTAATTTGTAAGTTAGTGTCAAGTGGCATGGTACAACGTTTGCAATACCTGCTGTGGCTAATTTTTCAGGGATTTTGTTGGGTAGACGTGCCCATTCAAAATTTGACATGAGAGTTGCGTTATGCATTATGATGTCTGGATTTGTATCTTTCAGAATTGTTGCTGTTTCATCAATGTTGTTAAGATCTATTTTTGTGAACTGGATGTCTGGATTATGTCCTAAATGTGCTGCACCTGTTCTTGTAGAATATATTTGACGTAATCCGGTTTCCTCATTGATATCGGCTGCAAAGATCTTGTTGATATTTTGTGTTCGAGCGAAGAGTTCTAACTGGTGTCCGCCAACATCTCCTAAACCTATGATCATTACTTTGTTCATGAAGGTCCCTTTCCTTGATGATAGACATTTGGTATTTGATAAAACATTTTAGAATATGAGATGTTGAGGGAGTTATTTCCAGAAATATCATTTTTTATGAATGTTTAATAATTGAAT
>JBAUBP010000048.1:0-2604 GCA_049676905.1 Bathyarchaeia archaeon | reverse complement strand
CATTCACTGCTCCATTATTCCATTTTTCATATCTCGTAATGTATCTAGCATCTATAGCAGGAATCTACTTCAGCTACAAATCCTACATGGAACTCAAGAAGTAAAAACTCAACCCATCCCTTTCTCTTTTTTTATTATTGTGTGTGTGCAATAGCTTGTGAGAGCATCCGAAATTGAACTATTTTTTTCTTTTTGTTCTATGGGTGAGAGTTTAACTCCCACAATGTCGTTCATAGTGTCTCTAAATATTTTGAGCGCTTCTGGATTCTTGATTATATGTTCGGCAAGTTCTTTAGCGGGTGGGTTTTGCAAGCGCTAAACCTGAAGTGATAAAAGTTTAATAATATACTCCTTTTCCAACATAGCGGGGTTAACTATGGACATAATTGCAATCAGTATGGCTTTCGTAAGACTTGTTCTGGGCATAGTCTTCGCTGTCGTAGCACTTTACATAGCAACTTGGGTTCTAGGAAGACTTACCAAAGAATTCAAAGAATGGGAAGAAATAGCCAAAGGAAACTATGCGGTGGCAATCTATATTGCTGGGATTTTCATCTCAGTCGCTATAATCGTAGGACCAGGAATTCTAGGCTTATTCAGGACTCTTGATCTAGTTGGGATAATGCTCGGTTTCCTACAACTTGTTCTCGCATTGGGTCTAGCTGTCGCTGCTCAGTACATAGGTCTCTCAACATTGGGTAAACTGCTTAAGAACATCGATATATGGGCTGAACTCAAGAACAAAAACGTTGCAGTAGCAATAGTGGCAGCTGCAATAGTCATAGCAGTGGGCACAATAGTATCTCAAGGAGTAGAAAGCATCATACTAGCGATAGTAGGTTGATATCCCCTTTTCCCTTTTTTTATTATTGTTTGTAGCGTGCGTTAAAAGTTTATCAAGATAAAAAAATATCAATATTGTTTTTCAGAAGTGATGAACGATCATGGGTAAGCGCGCGACATAGATTCTTTTTCTCCAGCATTATCTAAAAAGGAAATCTTTGTTATGAGTGGATAATGGTCTGATCCATAATAATCATTAACATAATATTTTTCGGTATGCCAATTTTCAGGTACTCGGAAAAACAGATAGTCAACTAGTCGATCCGGGAATAATGGATAACGTTTACGTGGGATTTTAGGGCTATCACATTTAGAGACTATTCCAAGCTGGTTGAAGAAATTTTCCACATGTTTAATGGTTGGTTCTCTCGCTTCTCTAAACCAAGTATTAAAGTCTCCAGCCATAACTGCTATTTTCTCTTCAGGTAAGATCTTAAGCAGAGCAGTAATCTGATTCAAACGAGCTATACTAAAACCTCTAAAGAACATTAAACCGCTTGTTCGATTTTCTAGATGAACATTGATCAGCTGGATCTTCCAAGACATGTTAGTTTTCGTTATGCTTGCAATGTTGGCGGCTATGGCTGTTCTGCGTTGGCGTTCTAAAGGAAGTTCAACAGCTATCGGACGTGATATAGGAATTGTTGATAAAATTGCATTTCCACGATCTTCAGGAACATTGGTATTTTCTTGTCTCCCATTCCGCATGGATGGAACATAAAATAATCCTAGTCCATGTTTCCGTGCGATAGTGATTATGTCAACACGTAAACCTTTGGGTGTTGTAACGTAAATATTATTACCTGCATTTGCATAGGGTGGTATGTTAACCGGGACCGAAGAGTCCTGTCGATAAGCCTCCTGAAGAAGCATCACAAAATGTTCAACTGGTTCTCCATCAGTTAAATGACCCTTTTGCAAGTCATTGATGAATTGGTCCAAATCTCCACTTCCAACATGGACATTCCAAGAGACTAGAGTAAGCCTATCAATGGTCAAGTTCTTTTCCGTCTCAGAAGGTTTAACAAAAACTGGTGATCCTACACCTTGACACCATGATAGTAAATTGTTATAATCATCATCACTTGCTTGATTCTTCCAGACAATAACTTGATCATCGATCCGCAGCTGACCTTTAATCAATCCCTGACAACCGGGATAATTCTTTTTTTCTCCTGATTGAGATTGTGAAAACATGTTTGAACTTTGAATTTTTCTACACCTTAGACTGTTTATAGTACGCGCTTTCATTAATTAAAAATGAGATGTAATTGCACGTAAGTGTGCGCTCTATATTTAAAAAAAACCAGACATTTATGTCCAGCAATTTGATTAACAGACGATTGATAGAATAAGTTAAGAGCAGGATAGATATTTCCTATTAGAATCTGAATATCTGTAATTTATAAAATGAGAAAAGAGGTTCAGACTATTGCTTAAAGCAAATTTGCTTTTGATTTTATGTTTTCTAATGGTAGGTTTAGTTTCGCTTCCAGAAGTTATTGGTGCGGAAAAAGCATACGATTTTACTCTTGTAGATACTGAAGGGCGAGAATTTTCACTCTCAGATTTTAGAGGCAAATATGTCTTAATAGATTTCTTTGCCATTTGGTGCAAACCTTGCGAATTATCACTGCCACATCTTAAAGGCTTGAAACATCAACTTGGGACAGATATCGTCATCATCTCGATTGATATTGACGTTGATGAGACTGAACAGCAAGTGATAGATTATAAACGGGTTCATGGCATGGATTGGAT
>JBAUBP010000047.1:0-10223 GCA_049676905.1 Bathyarchaeia archaeon | reverse complement strand
GAATAATTCATGTTGTGAAAGAAAGAGAGGTTGAGAGACTTTCTAACACGTCTGAAACGTCCGCGTCTCTGTTCGTCTACCTGTGTCAAATCGTATGTGATCAGTTTCTGGAAAAATCATTATTGGAACATGAATAGTTTTTGGTCGAGTTCCGACTCGCTAATGATTACATTTTCACCATCTACTTCGTATGGTAAGTAACTTGGCCAACAGCCTCCAGATAGATTCTCTGTTCCAATGCTATTTATTGGGAAAGTTTGACCGCAGTTATTACAAGTCATCACATTGTCTGTTTGTTCATAACCAAGTTTGCTTGAATAACATACATCGCATGCATCTATTGCAAGATGTGTTTTTCCATCACTGCCTTTGACCAAGAAGTATTTGGTCGTTTCACCATTGGAATTATACGTGTACCATTTGGCAGAGGTTCCAATTTCCAAAATCGGGATCTTTACTGCAGCTTCTTCTGTACGTGCGCTGTTATCAGAGTTTTCTGAAGTTACAGGGGTGGAAGTTATTTGTTTAACTTCTGAAGTCGAGGTGAAGTTCCATGCAACCGCTATCAATGCCACTATTAGCAGTGTCGATATTATCACTATCTTGTTTCTAGAAGATCCTGTCCTAGAATTTAGACCGTGTGCGTTCGACATATGTTGTGAATAGTTGTCAATATTCACGCTTGCACCACATTTTTCACAAGGCTTTCTATTTTTTTTCTTTGCCATATCAACACCTCCTATTAACTTCAAACTCACTTTCAATCATATTGCGTCGATTCTCATCTGCTAACAATTTTTGGATAGATTTTTTATTCAATTAATTACATCCTCTTAATTTACTCATCATAATCATATATCGAATAATTTTCTGAAGTTTGCATCAATTTTTATTGTTATTAGGCGAATCATTCAAGATCTCTCCATCGATCATTTCTATTATTCGTTCGGCTTGATTGGCAATTTCTGTATTGTGAGTAATCAAAACTAATGTGTGTCCTAAATCATTCAGTTCTTTTAGAATGCTCATTACTGTCTGGCCATTTTTTGTATCAAGATTTCCTGTAGGCTCATCTGCTAGGATAATATTTGGTTTATTTATCAAAGCTCGTGCGATGCATACGCGCTGTTGTTCTCCACCGGAGAGCTGTGAAGGCCGATGTGTAAGTCGATGGCTAAGTCCTACATTCTCAAGAGCTTTGACAGCTGCATCTTTGTCAACCATTCCAAAGAAATATTGTGCGATCATGACGTTTTCAAGTGCTGTCAAATATGGAATAAGATGATACTGCTGGAATATTAATCCAATATTTTCACGTCGAAATTGTGTAAGTTCTTTTTGATTCATAGAACTAAGTTTGGATTCATTGATGTTGATTGCACCAGATGTGGGTTTATCAAGACAACCGATTAAATTCAATAATGTGGTTTTCCCTGAACCTGAAGGCCCTGTGATTGTTGCCCATTGACCTCTTGATATATTTAGATCAATATTGTTTAGAGCTCGCGTATTGGAATCATAACATTTCGAAACGGAGCTTAATTCTATTTGAGTTGTTGCCACGTGTTTATTCACCTCTTAACACAACTGCAGGTTCGATCGTGGTTGCACGTTTTACCGGGAATATACTAGCCAATATTGTTATAGAGAGAGAAATTCCAACCGTCAAAGGGAGAAGGTACAAAACTGGTGAGATAGGTGTGCCGAATACACTTTCTCCGATGTATTGAGCAAAAACATTGCCAATAAGATATCCAATCAAACCTCCAAACAAGCCTATGATTATAGATTCTGTAAGAAATAGTGAAGCTATCTTACCATTCTCGGCTCCGAGAGATTTCATCAGACCAATCTCTTTTCTTCTTTCAACAACTGTCGTCATAGTGGTAGTCATTACACAGATCCCTGCCGCTCCGAGAGCTATAACGGATATTAGAAGCATCATCTGCCCCAATTGATCCATTATCATCATTTCTGTATTGACTAATTGTTTGACGGTCTTTGCTTGTATGTAGGGCAGTTTTTTTTCTATCTCTGTACCCATGAGTTCTGCGGGACATTCAACACAAAGTGCACTTACTTGAACCGAATGAACTTTTCCAGGACGACTACTTATTTTCTGAGCAACTGGGAGTGTAACAAAAAGTTGTGAATCCTCTGATCCGCCTGTACTAACTATACCAGATATTTTGAGTTGTTCAGTCGTGATCTGTCGGTTCTCTGGATTCTCATAACTTAATTTTAATGATTCACCCAATTTTAGGTTGAGTTTTTCTGCAACTGTAGAACCTGCTATAACGCTTTTTTCATCGTTGTCTACAATCCATTCTCCTTCCAAATTCCAATACGGCGCAATTTTCCTAATTCCTGTAGTCCACACTTTTTCGCTAAAAGTTATTTCTGGAAATTCTCGATCAAAGTAAGTCCCAGCGAGAACAACGTTCTGAACAGTCCCACCTCTTTCCACTTGCACAACTTGATAAAGAAATGGAGCAAAACCAAGAACATTTGCACTCCAATTATCGATCTTCTTTATTCGCCATAAATCGCTTTCATCAATGTATCGTTGTTCAGTAACAGAACCGAAATTTATTCCTGGAAATCCGACCTCTATGGTATCTGATTTTGGAATGATTACAATATTTGAACCAAATTTTCTAAATTCAAGGCCTAACTTCTCTTGAATTCCATGTGAGACTGTGAGCAAGCCACTTGTCATAGACGCGCCCATTAACACTGCTATCAAAGCGATAACAATACGAGATTTACGTCTGGAGAAAGATCTTGTTAATAATTGAAGAAACATTTAATGGGTCACGTCGAATGATTTTTCTATATATATGCCGCGTGTTATATAAATATAACGCCGTTATAGTCTATTCATAACCAGACATGAACTACTTGAAAAATCAAGTGCGTGCCTATGATCGTCCATACAATCTAAAGTTCGCCAAATCGATGGACTCCCACAACAGATGCAAAACTTCAAATTTCTACATCCAGTTTTGGTTTTAACCAGCACAGATTCTAATTTGTGACCTTCGTTCTCGCATGATGAGCATTTGCCTGAATCATTAATAATTTCTGGGTTATTTTTAATCATCTAAATCTTCTTCCATTATTTAGTGCGCGCTACCATCAAATGATTTTCTTAATATGTAAAGCTTTACTATCAATAGGATCTATTTATGCCATACTAAAACGCCCGAAATATCAGATTTTCTTAACAAAATCTTCATATAACAGCGTTATTTCCAATACATATGAATAGGCTTAGATAGTCGACATAAAATGTCTGAGGAAAAGAAATAACTGTCTTTGATCTACAAAAAAGGAATCGAATTAAAATTTACAAGATTTATTACAAACTACCTTTTCTATAAAAGTAAAGCATTAAAATAATTGAAAGACTCGGTAAATCAATTGTCAAACATAAAGAAAATCCAATTTGAGAAGAAAGGTCTCGAAACGATTTTGAGTACACTTGAGGCCGACATCATGCATTTCCTTTGGAAGAAAAGCCCACTCAGGGTCAAAGAAATGCATAAAGAACTTGGAAAAAAACACGGTGTGGCTTTGACTACTATCGCTGTCACTACAGATAGACTTTATCAGCGAGGAATTGTTAAGAGGCATATTGAACCAGGACGCGGTGGCCTCCACTACCTATATTATCCCTCCAAGTCTAAGAATGAATTCGAAAAAACGATTGTGGATCAGACTGTAAATAAACTTATAGAAACCTTCGGTTCAACCGCCGTATCATACTTTGATCAAAGATTCAAGAAGAGTGTGAAAAGCAAAAAATGAGCATAGCCTTCATACCAAATCCACTATATCTTTCCAACTGTGTATTGGGTTGTATTACTAAACCATTGACGCTAGCCATCCTAGTTGGAACAATCATTTTAGCATTCCTAACTTTCTCATTGATAAAATTCGCTAATACTGGTCGCAATACAAGATTGAGTTTGATTTACCTACACATAACATCATTCATATTTCTAACATCCACGTTCATTGTCGCCATGACCTGCGGCATGTTTCTTCTAAATGTTTTTGTAGCAATCGTTCCAATCATGCTTTTTATTGGCATGATAGCAACTTATCTGATTGGGCCTAGAATCTACTTGTGGTCTCTTGATGCATGTGAAACAAGAGAGACAAGGTTAAACAATTGGACGAGAACATATTCCAAAATTATGGGTGTAAGAGAACCTATTCTCTATGTTACTGATGAAATAGAACCGGCTGCCTTTTCAGCATATGGCAATAGACCAAAAATATGTATTTCAAAACCGATTATGAAAATACTAAATGCAAAAGAAATCAAAGCAATCATAATCCACGAGCTAGCACATATCAGGATGAAGACGCAGATTTTTAACATATCATTATCATTTTTGAGATTTTTAACGCCTTTCTCACTTGTACATGCCTTTTCTGGAGAATTAGATACAGATGAGATAAAAGCTGATGAATATGTTAAAACTATCCAAGGAACAAGTGAACATTTGAACAATGCAAAGGGCAAGATATCGTTGATTCAATCATTGAATAAACACTAATCTTTGAAATTACGGTAGTTACAATTTGATGTTCTAAATTTAAACGCATGCTGAATTAGATGATTGAGGCGATAACATTTACAAGACATTGTTTGCTTGAAAGGACATAGATCATGAAGATTGAAGAATATTCTTTCGGAACCATACGAATCAATGGCAATGCGCATTCCAAAGATCTATGGCTGATAAACGGGAAGATAGACAAGAGAGACAAAAGTATTGCAAAGGATAAGTTTGGAACCTCACATAAAATATGTGTGAAAGAACTCAAAAAAATAGTGATGAAGAAAACAAAGAGAGTCATAATTGGCTCTGGAGCCAGTGGACTCGTTACATTAACAGAAAAGGCATCCAAGTTTCTGGAAGATAGAGATGTCAAACTTGAGATCTACAAGACAAGCGATCCAGCATTAAAGAAAATAGAGTTATGCGAAGATGACTCGGGCATTATACACTTAACTTGCTAGATCAAGCGTAAACTATAGTCATTCGAATCTTATCGAGCCTGATGTCTATAGATGAGTAGGTTTATGATTGCTAGAACTATGAAACCTGACAACCCCGTTACTCCAACAGTCAGATCATCGCCGCCTCGAATTGGCATAATAGCCAATCCAACTGTTGCATTAAGTGATCCATGGATGATAGCTGCAGCGATTACAGATTTCGCTTTAATTCTAATATAGCTAAAAATCGGCGACAGCAATAATGCAAAAACTATCATCATGATAACACCAACATAAGGATGCTGGGGATAATTGTGTCCTTGGAGGATTATTGGAGCATGCCATATTCCCCAAACAACTCCAATTATCATTGATGACTTCCAAAAGTCTAATTTACCAAGTTCTTTTTGTAGAAAACCTCGCCATCCTAGTTCCTCACCGAATCCTGCTACCGCATTGATTGTTGGACCTGCAACCAGACCTTGAATCAGCGCTATCCAGAATGGGTGAATTGGAGATTCAACAATTTGTCTTTGTAACTCTTCTATTTGCACCATAGTCAGTATAGATCTGAATCTTTCAATCATTCCCTCCATTCCAGGAGTGTATTCAATTCCAGGAAAGAGTAGACTTACTACAATGGTAGTCAATGCTATGGCAGGCGGTAATAACCATGCTACTAGAAAATATTTATTCGGTTTAATTGAGATGCCCAATGGTTCTTTCAAGGGTTCTTTACAAACTATTTTTTGTAGTATAATGGCGATAATTGAGGGAACAAACATAAACGCTATCAGGATAATTAATGTGTAAGGCGAATTCCAGCTGCCACCTAAAGCCAGAAAGATAATAACAATAGACCAGCTGAAGAAGTATGTTAGCCCAATAAACAAACCAACTCTTTTGATATCAAAGTCCATAGCAGGTACACCATCACTAAAATCCTTGAAGAGTTTTTGGCGTTTTAAAAAATTGTGTGGGATACAAATTAATTATTGCAAGTTTTTTCCATTAAATAACCTGAACCAACTGGAATTATCAATATTATCAAATATGTTATGCCAATGTCCATCACATAATCAGATAATGTCATCTGCATCAGACTTTCAGGCATGAACAATATTAGATCAATTACTATACTGATGACCAACCATACAATTCCAATAAATATTCCTTCTTTAACAAATTCTCTATTAATTTTGCTGAGATATCGAACTGTAAAGAGGACGACAGCTGATGTTAAGACAACAGGCATTATAGATTCAAACAATGGTCGGCTCGAGGATCTCAATGGAAAAATGAAAAAAGAAACAACAAAAGGTATTAACCAAATTAGAAAACCGAACAGCATTATTGTTTTCAAATTTCTACTAGACATTAATCTTTACTCCTGAATAGCGCGCGCTATCTATTTAATCTGGAACCACGATTTTTTCTATTTCTTTTTCGGGTTTTGGGAATTTTGGATCCATTTCTCCCAGTATATCGGCTATAGTGTTACTTATGATGAAATTTCTATACCATTTGTTATCTGCTGGAACTATATGCCAAGGAGCACATTGGGTATTGCATTTGGTGAGAATGTCTTCGTAAGCTTTCTGATAATCATCCCATAATGCACGTTTCTCTATATCGCCAACAGAGAATTTCCACTGTTTCTCAGGATCGTCTCTCCTTGCTTCAAGACGTTGTTTTTGTCTACCTTTTGATATATGAAGAAAAAATTTTAGGATCACAGTACCATTTTCGACTAAAGATTCCTCGAAATTATTGATGATCTGATAACGTTTGCTCCAGACTTTTTTTGGAACGATATTTTTTACGCGGACAACAAGCACATCTTCGTAATGTGAACGATTGAAAACACCAATGTATCCTTTGGGAGGTGTATGTTGGTGTATACGCCATAAGAAATCATGAGACAGTTCTTCGGCTGAAGGTTGTTTAAAGCTAGTAACTTGTACTCCTTGTGGGTTTACACCTCTAAATACATGGCGAATTGTTCCATCTTTTCCTCCAGTATCCGTAGCTTGGAGAACAATAAGTAGTGACCTTTTTCCTTCAGCATAGAACATTTCTTGAAGTACACGTAATCTCTTTAAATTCTCTATTGTCTCTTCTCGAACTTTATTCTTGTCTTTATCTGGACCCGCATATCTTGTATCATAATCTTTCAGATTAACATTTTTTCCGAATGGAGGAATAATTATTTGTTTCTTCATAAAATAAACTACACACCTAGTTGAATAAATCTTTACAATTATTTTTTACAAGCGCTATAATTTTTTAAGTTTTCATAAATTATCAATTATCAATTGATAGTTAACCCAAGTAAGCGTGTATTTTTCAAATTTTAACTGGATTGAATCCAAATAACGACTAAATCTCTATTGAAAGATTTTTCGAAAAGACCTTTTTTCTTATTCAATGACTGCTCTTCTAAAACAGGATTTTGATTCACTCTACATTTAACTGTAACAGCTACATGATTTATACCAACTTTTAGATTCTTTACTATTGATCCATGCGAGAAATCTAATGCGTCTGCCACCCTTAATATTGAAGATAATAACACTACTTTTTGTTTTTCAGAAGGACTTAATGATGCATAATTGTAATGTTTCTGCTTTGGAGGTTTCTTTCGATGATATCTGGCAATACTGCCAATAATATATCTCTCAGTCGTATTGAAGGGTAAATCAGAGTCGTTAAGAATAAGTTTTAGAGATGTCTTATTATGTCCTGTACCACCTCGAGACCAACCAATATCATGTAATATGGCTGCACTCTGCAACCAATAACGTTCTAATGTGCCGAGTTTGTGCAATGGTTTTAAAGTATCGAATAATTTCAATGCAAGTTTCTTTACTTGTTCTGAGTGAGTGCTTTCATCCTCATATTTCTGAGCAACCTTTTTGATTATTTTGAGCGTCTTTTCATTTCTCCTAGTCATTTTGTGTCTTTTCACCCTCTCCTTTCTTCTGATTTTCTTTAATGATAAACCACATAGTATCATTTGAGCAAAATTTTCTGGAAGCTTTTCTTTTCGTATTGAGTGAGCACCAGCCTCAATATCATAAGAAACCCTAACCATTTCAACAGAAAATGGATTAAACCCAATGATTGCATATGCAGCTTCTGGATTATTATCATCTGCTCTTCCGATACTTCCTGGATTAATGATCGACACTCCATCTATGGTTCTCGAAAATTGTCTGTGAGAGTGGCCAACTATTATTATGTCTGCATCTCTTCCTGAGATGAGCTCTCGTAATCTTTCTCTCGAGGTATTTGGATAGATATGTTCCTCTATCGACTCTGGACTTCCATGAACCATAAACAATTTTTTTTCTTTGATCTTTAAAGTAATATTTTTCGGCAGTGAGTTCAGATATGCCTTGTTATATCTGGTTACTTTCTTTCGAGCATACTTGAATGCAATATCTTTTTCTCCTGAATTTGGTCCTCTTCCCTCCAAGACCTTTAGATCATAATTACCGATGATACTCAGAACGTTATTGGCACGAAGCATCTCTATTACTTCATTTGGAAAAGCACCGTATCCTAGAAAATCGCCAGCATTTAGAAGAACTTCTATACCTTTACCTTTAGCATCCGCTAATACAGCTTGAAGTGCATGTAGATTCGCATGCACGTCTGATAAGACGGCAATTTTCGGATTTTCTTGTTCAAGTAGTGATTTTACACCCTTTTCTTCACCCATGAATTTTGCACTTGTGATTTGTCTTAGGCGTTCAAATGTTTGCTTCTTTTTAGTATCTTCCCAGAATGAAATAAATTCCTTGTATCTTGATCTTCTAATTTCTTGTACGTCTTGCAAGAATTTTAAAAGTCCATTTTCAATTGTTGGTATCTTCTCATTTGTCTCTATTCTAGATGTAAGTTCCAATTTGATATCTGTAATAAATTTGGGAATAAAATTTATCCAAACATCATAGTCATGCATTTCTCCCAAAAGATCTTGGAAATGTTTCATAGTTGAGATATATTCTTTTAATTTGTCATCATACTTTTGTGAAAATATTTCTATTGTGTAGCGAAGCCACTTTGCACGAATCCTCATCTCATGATGATTTTCAATATCATTTTCGTGGTGAATACAGTCTTCCATTACAAGAAAGTCACCCAGTTTCTGCGATATATACTGATGAGCTTTAACATAGGTTGATGGAGCATCTATTGATGTAGCGGCATCCGCCTTTTGTCTAATCTGTTGACAATAATTTCGGATATTTTCAATCGCATGCGAGTTTCTGAATTGATCTAATTTATTGTTTATTTCCGGTTGCATGTTTGTTCTGAGTTCTATATGTTTGGATAAGAGGATCTCTACACCAATCTTGACTTTTTCATCGTTTAGGCCGTTGAAATATTTATTTACAAAAGCTATTTGTACATCTGTGTCTCGTGCAGATCCAAGAATTCCTGTAACTCCTTTAATCTCCTTTAACCATTTTTTATAACTTGTCTTAGGAAAACAATTTGCAAAAAGAGGTAACGCTGCACGTATTCTACGTGATGCCACTCTCATCTTATGAATGTACTCTATGTCATTACTTTTCCTAACACCTTCCACCTGACTCTCAAGTGCTTTCAGAAGATTGGTTAGAGTCTCGGCTCCAAACAAACAATAACCGAAATCCTCTTTGGGTGTGCGATCAAGAGGAGTTGGTGAACTCATGCCAGATCCCTTTATTCTCGATCAGCCAGTTTTGAGAATTCAGTGCAGGCTCACCGCTATTTCGCATGACTCGCTCATATTTACCAGATGGCAAGAGTCGCCTTGATTTTACATTGTCACACAGGTGGATGTTCAACATATTCTCCAACATTGATCGCCTGAGTCTACTATCCGGAACTGAGAAGAGAACCTCCACTCTTCGAGTCAGATTTCTAGGCATCATGTCTGCACTTCCAAGCAGAATTTCCTCATTTCCACCGTTTGCAAAATAGTAAAGTCTTGCATGTTCAAGAAATCTCCCGACTATTGATATCACAGAAATATTTTCGCTTACATTCTTTATTCCTGGCCTTAAACAACATAAGCCTCTAACATTGAGGTTGATCTTTACTCCAGCTATTGAGGCACGATATAGTGCTTGAATGATATCCTTGTCAATTAGACCGTTCAGTTTAAAGGCTAGATAGCCTTCACCGGTTTTTTTATTAATGGCTATTTCTCTTGTAA
>JBAUBP010000046.1:0-9937 GCA_049676905.1 Bathyarchaeia archaeon | reverse complement strand
GGTAAAAGACAATGAATCATCCTACTAACACTCCTTTTTTTCTATTTTCATTTT
Organism: Bathyarchaeia archaeon; assembly: GCA_049676905.1. Classification (GTDB taxonomy): domain Archaea; phylum Thermoproteota; class Bathyarchaeia; order 40CM-2-53-6; family RBG-13-38-9; genus RBG-13-38-9. Next base: position 9,883 of record JBAUBP010000046.1, on the reverse strand, counting down.
GTTCATAATGTAAAGGTAGCGTGCGCTATTCAATTGTTTTAAATACGATGTTAAGTACCACAAAATTCTTCATTACATACGCGCGCTATAGAAAATTCCTGAAGTTGTTGCTTCCCAGATTTTCCAGAGAGTTGGCTCTCTAAAATTATTTTTTTCAAATCCTCAGAGAAGTTTGATGAACCAGATAGTATGTTTAAAAGTGCGCGCTAATCTAAATGCTATCTTAAGTGATTAGAAATTTCAAAATTCCTTAGGATCATGTAGTCTATGTCAGAAGAAAAAGAATGGTCAATTCAACAAAAAAAGAGTAGGGAATGGTATATCGAGGACAAAACAGGACGAACAATAGAAGCTCTCAAGAACAATGGTTTCGAATCGTTCTACGTTTCCACAAAAGACCAAGCGCTGAAGAAAATACTGCAATTAATACCAAAAGGATCGAAAGTGGGTATCGCAGGATCCATGACAGTACGGCAAATAGGGTTAGATGATGAATTAAGAAAACGTGGAGATCATGTCGACGACATATGGGCGCAAAAATATTCACTAGAAGAACATTTAGCAATTAGAAAACAACATTTTAACGCAGACATATTCTTGACAAGCAGTAATGCGGTGACAGAAGATGGAAAACTAGTTAATATTGATGGTCTAGGAAATAGAGTCACCGCAATGATCTTTGGTCCAAAAAAAGTCATTGTTGTAGCAGGAATCAATAAAATCGTTAAAAATGTTGACGAGGGAATTCAACGCATACGCAATGTTGCGGCTCCTATGAACGTCAAGAGATTCGGCGGCAAGACTCCATGCACACAGAAAGGCAACTGTAATTTAGATGAATGTGAACCACCAGATAGACACTGCCACATCATCAGCATCATAGAAAAAAAGCCGATGAAAACTGATACAACTGTCGTGATAATCGATGAAAATTTAGGTTTTTAAATTGCTGCAGCGCGCGCTACAAGGATAAAGGATAAAATAGGATTCACAATCTACAAGAACTTTATACGTTTACCGTTAAACACTGGATATTCTAACATAAAAACTAGAATACCCTTACAGACGAATATGAGATGCCGCTAGATGAAGAAACGTAGAACTCCCTATCGAGTAATCCAGGAACATCACATAACTTACACACCCAATAAAACCTGTCTAATGTTCCGCAGCGAACATACAATCATAACTAAACTGAATCGCTTGTTAAAATCTAAACCGTCAGAAGCATTTCTTCTAGAACTTGAAAAATGTCATCAAAATCTAAGATCCACACAATCATACAGTTCCAAAGAAATGGTTCACCTTAAAAAAAACAATCAAAAAATCAAGAAACAGAGGATAAGAAAGAAACGGAGTACCGTAAAGATCTCCAAGTAAAGTGTACGCCTTAGCATGCCCCCGCGAGCTAGCTCAACTATCCCAATGTGGAAGAAACCAATATTAAACCTAACACATATATATGAGATCCTGGAACGCATATCTTTTTCCCTAAAATTGCGAGGTGATTAAATGAGCGATAGAGAAATGCACAAGATAACCTGCAGCGATTGCGGTAAAGAAGCTGAAGTACCGTTCAAGCCGTCAGGCGATCGTCCAGTGTATTGTAAGGATTGTTTCCAGAAACATAGAAAATTCTGATTATGGCGAATTTGCTAACGTGTTAGCAAAATCAAAACGAGACAGTGACTCCTATTTTTTTTTATTATTTTCGGATCCGTAGTGGGATCCCTATTCTTTTATTAAACCTAATAATACCATGATGGAAGTTCAATCTTCTGATATGCCAGAGATATGTAATATATTATAAACCTGATTTGGCATAGCGCACGCTTGTCTCATGTTATCTAGATTATATCGTTTTTTTACAGACATGTGTATTGAGATATTGACGAGACGGTAATGTTTCCGCTAGAGATTCCATGTGGTGCGATGCAAAGAAGCGTATTTGTAATAAGAACGAATCTCATTAGCGGATAACATTCCAGCTCAAACTACAGATCCTACGTGGATCCTATATCAAGAACAGACATGAGTGATAGTGAAAGAGACATAAGCACGCGCAGTGCACTAATCCGATTTAATGCTATTCTGCAAAACAATTTTTGGTAAGGGTAATCTAGGTCGAGCTGGAGGGTCCTCATCTGGGATCCCGATTGGAAGAAGAGCTACTGCAAAGACATATTCTGGTAATTTAAGTATCTGCTTGACTTTTTTCTCGTCGAAGAGTCTGACCCAGCAGGATCCTAAACCTAGTTCAACTGCTGTTAATACGATATGTTCAATGGCTATTGCTACGTTAAGCATGGCTGACGGTATTCGCTCAGGTGTTGAGTCGGCTGTTGCTTTCTCGACTCCCTCCATAAGGGCTTTCTCACATTTTTCGCCCAGATTAATATCGGCTCTATTCAACAATTCCTGTGTTTTCTCTTTACTTTCTTTCCACGAGTGTAAATCACTACAGCATACTATTACTATTGGGGCGTCTTTGATGAATTGTTGATCAAAGGATGCTTCACAAAGCTTTGTTTTCAATTGCGTATCGTTGACTACTATGAATCTCCAAGGTTGGACATTGCATCCAGAAGGAGCTAATCGAGCCGCCTCTAGAAGATTGTTAATCTGTTCTGAGGTTAATGGTGTTGTCTTGAATTTTCTAATACTTCTTCTCTTTTGAATAGCTTCTAGTACGTCCAACCAACTCACCCTGCCACTATCACGATTTATTCTCTTTCGCTTTCTTCCTTAGATGTTGAAGTGTACTTCTCAATCCAAGTTCTTTAGCTTGTTTATTAGTTAATTCAAGAATTCTAGCGCACGCTAATACAATCAGTTGCCATAAAAAACATAAACTAGCTAGCTGAAAACGGGCGTTACTCTTCATATTTAGTTGGATCGACGATGTTTGCATCTTTGAAGCCTTTTTTTCGGTTCCTGCATGATTCGCATACTCCGCATTGTCTATCGTTATTGAGATAACAGCTCCAAGTACTCTCGAATGGTACGTCAAGCGTGGCTCCAAGTTTTATTATCTCTGATTTCTTCATGTTATGAAAGGGGGCATCTATTTCTATCTGGCTGTCTGTTCCTTTTCGGGCAGCAGTTTGAAATGCTTCAAAAAATTCCTTTCTACAGTCAGGGTAGAATGGAGCATCGGATCCTTGAGCCCCATATAATATCTTACTTGCACCTACTGCTTCAGCATAAGCAACTGCAACTGATAGAAAAATTGCATTTCTGAATGGAACAATTATTTCTGGTTCAAATTCCGATGGCATAGGAATATTCTCATCCATCAATGCCGTAGTGGATCCAAAAACATTATTCAGCGATGATAAATCAACAATCTTTTGTTCCATTCCAAGCTTCTCAGCTATTATTTTTGCACACATGATTTCCTTTTTAGCTATTTGACCATAATCAAATGTGATAGCGTAGAGTTTGTAACCTTGAGATTTTGCTTCATAAGCTAATGTTACGCTGTCAGGTCCTCCAGATAATATTACGACCGCTTTCATTATGTTACACTCTCCTTCAGTAATTCTTTGAGTCCAAATCTTATGGCTGATTTGTACAGGAGATATCCAAGACCCGTCGTGGCAATTGTAATGCCAACAAAAACGTAGATGAATGTAACAAAATATGGAAGGTTGAAAACAAGATACAGCATAAACGCGACCCATATTGAAATCAAAGTACTATAGATTTGTAGTCCGAGAATAACACTGACATTTCTCAGTTTATAGACTGCGATGAGACCTACAAACGATGGTAATACGCTTAGAAGATCTATGGGTCCCAGCGGACTTGACAGATTACCTAGAAGAACACCTAGAGCCAGCCCGTATATTCCAGCCCATCCTAAAAGTGGAACCAATCCAATTAGTGCATTGGCTATACGTATCTGAATTTGATGGAAACTTATCGGGGCGAAAGCATACACCAAAACAACATACAAAACACTAACGATTATGCTAACAGCAACATTTTTTGTTTTCAGATTTTTCAAACTAAACTACCTCCCAACCGGGATTTCTAAAGCGGAACGGAGGGAGGACTCCACCCGCTGAACCAACATTCATAACATTATGTTACTGATAAGATTTTACAACAAAAATTTCATGGACAAAAAATAAATTATATTCTAAAAAAAGAAGAAAAAAGGAATAATCGCATGCACGCTATTTCTGGGTCTCGCCACATTTAGTGCAGTATTGATTTGATTCCTTAATTTGCGCTCCACATGAGATACAGTATTTCATACCTTTTGCAGGGGCTTTAGTCTTTGTAATCTGGGATCGTTTTCTAAAAGTCAAGAGTGCTATTGATACAACTAATATCACAACGATTAGCCCAATGTAGGGTATGTATTGATCAAGAGATTGAAACATCCCAGAATAAGGAGAACTGATTATCGAAGGTGTTACACCCGAACCATATTGAAATAACTTCTTTCCCCGTTCAGAGAATTCCCACCTTGATGACTGCAACGTTTGATTTTCATCATCTACTTCTATGGTATCTGGATGAACAGTGAGGGTGTGAGTGCTTTCTTTGGGAAATGCGAGTACCTTGTGGAATCCACCTTTCATCGATGTCAAATATTCACCGTCGAGAATTAATTCATATTCTTGAAATGTTGTAGGCGCCCCGATTGTGAAAGAGATAGTGTAAACGGGTTGAGGGTCACCCACTTTGATATTCTTCTCACCTTTTGCTGGTTCGGGGGTTATCTGAAGGGGAATTGAAATTTCTTCACCTTTCTGTAATGATAAATCCACTTTCTCGCTTTCTGATTCACCGCTACTTGATAGATCGATATACACATGATAATTGATGGCGTCATTTGCTCGGTTGGAGATTGTGAGCAAATAGTTCTCTCCTTCCATGTTCGATTTCGGATTCCAGATATAGAAGTTGAGAGTTGAATTATCTAATTCCTCAAAATAGATGTACGGCATATCGGTTACAATCTCATCGCCGAGATACGAGCCGACAGTTAGACCTGAACTGGAGATCAGCCAGGCATACCATCCCTCATCACTTTGATTAGAAACTCTACTTGCAAGATTTACAGGATCAGATGAAGTTGGGGAGCTAATGGGGATAATATAAGGATACAATTCTAGCTTCTGTTTCCTCCATTCATTGGGTTTGCCTGTATTTGGGTCGAGATCTAAAGCCGTCCTTCTAACAGCAGCGGTTCCTTCGTCTACTACTCCGTCAACAGCATTGAAAAAATTCACAGCCTGTTTCTTTGCTTCATTAAGAGGCATTGTAGTTTTCGATCCAGTAACTCCCGTGACCAGTCCGTATATTCCGCCTGCAGCACCGCTGACAAGAGCACCGACGGTTCCTACTCCTTTAACTATAACCTCGCCAGCAAGTACTGTACCCACTGTAAATGCTTTCGCAGCCTTTGAATCCTTACTGTTTTGCAGGTAATGTCCGTACTCTACTCCTGAGTCGACAACAACAGAAATGACGGTGGTTACGGTACTCACTTTACCTGCAGTCTTGGTGGCTGGATGGCCCACCACTTTACCAACCATTTTTACTCCTGTAGCTACCGTGTCAGCAATTTTCGCTGCACGTGAACTAACCTTTACACTTTTTCCATCCGGATTGAGTGTAACATCGGCGGCGTTCTGGTTTACGGTAGTCTGCTTCCCAGGTTCTAAACTGTTTTCGGGGGAGTTGATATTTGAAACAAGACCCTGATCAGAGTTTACACGTGAGTCTCCGCCAGTATCAGTCGGATTATCGGAGTCATCAGATACACCGGAGAATCCACCATTATAGGTTAGGAGCATGTGAGAGCCAAACCGCCCTTTCTCATCAAAAGTCAAATAGCTGACTGCATCGAACATGAGATATCTTTGAGGCGTGTACTTTTCCTCTTTAGATGTGACGGTAATTGTCAGAATTTGATTCTTTAGACTCCTTCCAGGAATAATAACGGTCTTTCCACGATCAGTCTGGTACTCTAGGAAAGACCTCAAGGTGCTCTTGGCCTCTTCGTCATAATCCAACACATCAATTTCATTGTCTATGTTCTGTGAGTTAATGATGTGAATGGGGATACCTAACTCATCAGCGAGGCTGACAAGATATAGAGCCGACGTTGGAGGCGAATTATATAGGAGGTAGTGGACGTAGCCCTCAAGTTGTGCTCCGAAGACTCCATATAGAAACTGTGCTGTGACTGCTTTTGGATCCTCCTGTGCGTACTCCCCCCCTCCTTCACGAATCACATTAGCAGGGTGTGTTGTTGTCTTGGGCAGGAATCCTGTGGCAATATGAATATCCATTATAGATTTTGCAAATCGCAGATACTCTGTGCCACTTATGCTCTTCTTCCGCAGCTCATATCCTGAAAGGACTATCCCGGGGGCTTCGAAGACTCGGACAACATCGTACTCCTGAGCGATAATTGAAGCATATTTGTGAAGCTCATACCAGAAAACCATCGCTCTCCCGTAGAGGATCTCTCCCATCATGTCATCAAGATTGATCCTCTCCTGATCGAGCTTCCCTTGAAGGTTCTTGATTCGCTGTCCATAGTCTAATGGAGGATTCATCAAGTCCAAGCTGATTGCTATGTAGGATCCTGATATCGTATCCTTCTCCCAAATAATATTCCAGTCTTTATTGACTCGATGTGAGGAATAATATGGATAATAACTGATGATTTTATAGGAGAAGACTTTACCAGGCCTCATAGGATCACCGACAAGGACTGGCTGGCCATCAATTAGAAGAACCGGCTTCACATAGAACTCATCACAAGGAGTCTGCAGGATCCCTCCATAAGAGTTGATAATATCAAAGTCTGCATCGGTCGCCGGGGGGAAACTTAAGGTGATCCTCTTATTGGCCAACGCTGCAGTACTTGTATTATACACATAATGTTTTGTAAAACTGAAACCGAAAGGCATGGAAGCATCTGGAACAGGAAACATAAACGCTACATGATACCGATCAGTCGTCTTCAGATAGGCGCTCTCAACCGTAGCCTCCGGGTTAACAGGCTCAGGAGGCGAGACGTAGTCAGCAGCTTTGATGATGAGTTTGCCTCCAGCCACCTGTTTGAACGTTGTATCATCAGGCAAAGATTCAATCTTAGAATAGATCGCAGTTTGTACTTCTTTGGTGACTCTGAACAAAGTCTCAGGTTTGATATCTCCAGAATATTTGCTTGTTATTGGATCTATAACGTCTGAGAAATCTATTTTCCTGAAATGTTTGAATTCTTTAAAACTGGGATCGACTTCTAACCATTCTCCATCGATGTACACTTTCACCCAACAGTGAATAACAGAATAATGATCAATTGAACTGACGTCAGACCATTCCGGAATTACGATCATATTACCGAGCATACCAACCCAAAACGGCATGATATCATCATCTACACCCATCCAATTTCTCATTCTTTCAGGTGTCACCTTCACAGGACCTTGCACATATCGAGCTGGAAAACCGGCCGACCTATAGAGGGCAATGAGTAGAGAAGCCTGATCATAATCATTGCCAAAGCCAGTTGACAGCGTCATCGACGAACCTTGAAGCGACCACCCATAAGGAACATAACCAATCTCATTATACACAAACAGAAAAATCTTTAACGGATCACTTTCAAGGGTTTCAACAGCCAGCTGTGTAATCTCATATGTTAACTGAACATCTTCAGTCTCTTCCAAGTCTTCAGTAGTAAGATCTGATATTATCATACTGGTAGAAAGGTCTCGTTGGAAAATTTTTCTTTGATATCCTAAAGACTCTTTGATCTTATGGAGACTCTGGATCGAAGAACTTCTAGAGTCTATTGATGACTGTATTTCATAAGAATCGTCTCTGTCAATTGATGGGATTTGATGATTGAGTGTAAAAAAATGGGTGTGGGCCATAACGGTTGGTATGAATGACCACCATAATATTGCAATAAAGAAGACAGCAGAAATTTTACGATAATTTATGCCGCGCATTTGAGTTCGCAGCGAGTATATGTATCATTTTATAATAATCTATCCAAACCAAGTAAAGATGCACGTGGATTTTTATCGTATTCTAAAAAAGAGAAAAAAAGGAGGAATATCGTTCAAATTTAGCTGGCTCCTTTTATTTTTTCAATTGTCTCTTGAACGCCTTTGCTTTCGTTGTCCAGCCAGTCTTTATACTCATTTAATTTCTCTATCTTTTCTTCTTTGGTTAGGAAATTTCTTCCATAATGTGTTTCACAGCACATTATCTCACCTCCACGATATTGGTTATCCGATATTGGATATCCGATTTCTATATAAATTAATCGGTAATCCGATATTCAATTCAAAATGTCTTAAACGTTAAATATCGATTATCCGATATAGTGATACATGACCCAATGTGAGATGAAGGGTTTTCTGTCTTTCATCATAATGTGGTTAGTTAACAAAAAAAACATGACCGGAGCAGAAATAGCTCTGGAAATGGAAAAACGAAAAGGCACCAAACCAAGCCCAGGAACAATCTACCCCGTACTAAAGGACCTAAAAGATAAGGGCTTACTTTCAGTAGATGAAAATAAACGATATTCTCTAACAAAAAGAGGAAAAAAAGAGTTAGAAATTCACATTAACACATTTTTCAAAACTTTCTGTGATATTGATGAAATGAGATCATGCTGTCATAAGTAACCTGATATCACAGAGTACTTGCTAAGCTCTAACCAATAAAGAAAAGAAAACGTTAGTTCAATTTTGTATGCTCTCATCAGCTATAGCACACACACCTAATAAAATAAATCTGTTAAGAGTTAGAGATGGTCATTCAGTATATCTAGAAAATTATGAAGATAATGTTTAAAATATTATTTTTTAAACATGTAATATTTATTTTCAAATTAAAAAATTATAGAATATCGAGGGTGTGAACATTATGTATGATCAAGTTTCTATGTTGAGAGTCTCTTATTGGGTTGGTGCTTTCTTGGATGCTGTTGTGGGAATCATGATGGTCTTTCCAGCTCTATTCAAAATAATATATGGTTCAGGTTTTATGGTGGTTACACAGGAATTCAGATATGCTATGGGGATGGGTGCACCATTGATGTTTGGTTGGACTGTTTTGTTAATATGGGCAGATCGTAAACCTATTCAAAGAAAGGGAATTTTAATAATTACAGTATTTCCAGTAATAATAGGCTTATTTATCAATGAAATTTATTCAATAATGTCAGGCTTAATTTCTTTCAGGATCATTCTCCCAACTTTGATATTACAAATTATACTAATGATCCTGTTTACGTATAGTTATTTAAATGCGCAATCTAGATAAGAAAATTTTAGCCCTAGCTAGTGACACACACAAAAGATGGGATAGCCACGTGTATTGATTTAGTCCCTACATGCTACGGTTTTTTCCTGTGGAGTAGTCTAGGTACGAATAGTAAGGCGCATTATTGTTGATCTTCCAAAACTCAGCAAAGATCTCTCCATAATGATGAATTATCTCTATCGGTATGTGGTAAAGCACATCGCCAAGTGGGTATAGGAACTCTTTACCATCTGGTTTAACTCGCTTAACCCCCTTCTTGAGGTCATTCGAAGTCATAATGGATCATGGAACCTTTGATGGAGAACACTTATGGTATGCTCACGGTATTCCAACTGGATATGGGGCTTCACCGTAGAATCTTGAAATTCTTTCCCCATTTTTTCTATTTTGATTTAGTTCATACGAGAGCTAGTTAGCATGCGATGGCGTGCGCCGCTATGATTCGTTGTGCCAAATCTAACAAGACATTTATAGTAAATAATGGAAATTGTCATGACTAAAATGATCCCTGGAAACCATAACCTGCTAACCATTTCCCTAGTTACATTAATGATCTTAACAATTACAT
>JBAUBP010000045.1:0-3913 GCA_049676905.1 Bathyarchaeia archaeon | reverse complement strand
ATTTCTTGACTTGTTGCTATGCAATTGAATCCATGCGATTCTGCAAGCGTTGCATAATGTTCTGGAAGAAATGCGACATCTATCTGGCCTGTTATCAGAGCGATAATTAGTTTGGGAGGATTCATTCGCCTGATCTCAATATCAGTGATATTGAATTTTCTTATCGTATATTGTAGAAATAGATCTGTCTGGCCACCCTCTCTAACACATCCAATCTTCTTTCCTTTAAGAGCTGAAACATTTTCAATTTCTGGTTTTGCTATGATACTAAAGCCGTACTTGTGGGTGGCGGAGACTATCTTGATGGGCACTCCTCGTGCTTTAGCGACTATCGCAGGCCCTGCACATATATAGGCAACTTGTACATCGCCTCGGGATAATGCAGATGCTAGAGCTACACCAGTCACGTAACTATCAAAGGAATTTAATTCTATTCCTTCATCACTATACCAACCACTCTCTAATGCGATATATGCAGGCGCGGCATGGGTGTTGAATTCAACGGCTAGACCAAGTTTAGGTTCAGTCTTGAAATTCGACATAGTAAAGAATAGGATTAGAAGAAATACGATAGTTATGGATCCCAACAATATCAGGAATTGGTTTTTTACCATCTCTTCCAGCTACATTTATCTGAATAGATATGCTTACATTTCAATCCATATTAAGCTATAACGATTACATTTTGTAACCTACTATCGTGTGTTAAGAGACTTGTTTTTGACAGCACTAATGTTGCGGATGCATAAGGATTAAAACTTTAGCACATGCTCTTCCCACTTTTTCTGTCTTAGGTTCGAGGACAAAATTATGAAGGGTCGTGGTGCATTCCATAGATTCTATGTAAAGAAAAACGATCAATATTTTTTTGGCCAAACCCTCATAGCTATTATGACATAAATTTGCTATCACACCAATAACCAAAGGTCAAGGTGTTGTGAAATATGGAGAATTCATTGGAAAAGCCACCGAAGACATAGATGTAGGAAAGCTTGTGCACATCCACAACGTGGAAAGTACAAGAGGTCGAGGCGATCTATCAAAGAAGACCATTGTGTGAAATCTTTGTCACAAAGTTTTTCTGGATACGAAAGATCAGATGGAACATTTGGTGTTAGGAATTATGTAGCTTTAATTCCTACTGTTGGATGTGCTAACGAAGTAACTCGCACAATAGCAAATCGAGTAAAAGGAACAACACCACTATTACACCATCAAGGATGTTGTCAGCTTGAGCCTGATCTCAGAATCATTTCAAGAACATTGATCGGATTCGGCAGAAACCCTAACGTCGCATCAGCTTTGATAGTAAGCCTTGGCTGTGAATCAATCTCATCTGAGACCGTTGAGAATGAGATAGCTAAGACAGGTAAAAGAACAGAGAGAATCATAATTCAAGACTTGGGAGGATTCACCAATTCAGTTGAGAAAGGCACAAAATTAGCTGAAGACATGGTTTCTGAAGCCCAAAATCAAAAAAGAATCAATATTGAACTAGACAAATTAACTATAGGTCTAAAATGTGGGGCGTCAGATGCAACATCAGGACTCGCTTCTAATCCTGCTGTTGGGATTACCACTGACCATCTTGTAAAGGAAAACTCTACAGTCATCGCCGCAGAAACAACTGAAATGATTGGAGCTGAACATTTACTCGCCAAAAGGGCCGCAGATCCTAAAATGGCCAAAAAGATTGTAGAGATAGTTGAGCAGATGGAATCTCGAGCCAAGGCTGTTGGCGTTGATATGCGTGGAAGTCAGCCAACCCCGGGCAATATCAAGGGAGGCATAACAACCATTGAAGAAAAATCTCTTGGAGCAATCTGTAAAGCAGGAAAGAGCACAATTCAAAGCGTTTTAGATTATGGTGAAGAACCGAAGAGAAAAGGATTACATTTCATGGATACGCCAGGTTCAGAAATGCATGTACTTCCAGGATTAGCTGCCGCAGGCTCGCAAATCGTTTTATTCACAACAGGTCTAGGGGCTCCTCAAGGATTTCCAATAATGCCCGTCATAAAGATCTCCGCGAACCGCCAGACCTGTCAGAAAATGAAAGAACACATAGATCTCGATGTAAGTGGGATTCTTGATGGGACCGAGTCGATAGAAAATTCTGGTAAAATAATCTTCAATTCTCTAATCGATGTGGCTAATGGCAAATTGACTAAGGCTGAATTAACCGGATATACGGAGACCTTAGAGATATACACAAGAGGCCCGATAGTCTAGCACGTACTCAATCAAATTAGATTGACGTATCTTATCTCGCCATAAACCTCTGGCATGTTGTTCCGTTAGGATCTACTGGCATATTGCTGAGTGCACAGAATCCATTACTATAATGAATACAATTCATATGTGTAAAGCCCAGCATTGGAGATTGCTGATACGTTATAGGCTGGACTTGCTGCGATTGCTGTGAGTAGAAGCCTTGTCCCTGCCCTGAAAACATATTTGAGTAAGGTGAATTGCCTCTCCACTGCATGCCACGAGGCCGTCCGCCATAAGAGAAGGGATTCATTCCAAATCCAGTTCCAACTCCGAATCCTCTTCCTCGACTCCAGCCCATGCCAAATCCTCGACCGAAGCCTCTGCCTCTACCAAACCGACCGTAACCCATCTATCGTCGTATTCAATTAAGTGATAATAATTTATATATTTTGTGCATTAACACATAATTAATCGAGAAGAAAGGTCTGATTCATGGATAGAAAGATGGTAACATGTGAATCGATAATTTTGCCAGTAGACCATATTAGACAGAAGAACGTCTGTGGTTGTGGACTTGCTGCTATCGAAATGATTCTGAAATATTATGGAGCAACAGAGACACAAACCGACTTTTGTGAGGACAGGCGCATAAGTAGACAAGTGGAGAGTGCTAAGAGTGGTCTTAGTGAAGGGACTTTAGGGGTTCTTGCACTTAAGAGAGGTTATAATGCTATGATAATTGGTATGAGACCCCGGCTAACCAAGACATTTCTTAGATTAGGAGGAAAGGTAAGGAGAATCAAAACAGATAAGCATCTTATCATTCAATGTCTGAAAAGAAGAACTCCTCCTATCGTCTTGATTCCAAAGGTGAGTGAGGCCTATGAACTTGAAAGGGAGGAAATCGGCCATTATGTGGTCATAAATGGCATCGACAGCAAATGCAAACTAAGCATTATAGATCCTCAGTATACACATAAACCAAAACAAGAATATTGGGATAACTGGTCATCAACTATTATAGAGATCAAACCAGCAAACCGTCCTGGAGTATAGATGAATTGCGTTCTGCAATCAAAGTTTTTGGTCTCACTAAATATTATGGAAGACTTTTGGCTGTTGACCACATAGACTTTGAAGTTAAGAAAGGCGAAATTTTTGGTTTTCTTGGTCCTAATGGAGCTGGAAAGACGACGACTGTAAGAATGCTCACAGGCGTATCTAGACCTACAGAAGGGACCGCCGAAGTCATGGGTTTCAACATTCAGAAAAATTCTATTCAAGCGAAAGAATTGATGGGTATTGTTCCAGATATTTCAAACGTCTACACCGATTTGTCAGGTTGGAATAATCTGATTTTTACCGGTAGGCTTTATGATATACAGAAATCTCAGAGGGAAAAAAGGGCAAAAGAACTACTAGAATTATTTGGCCTCTACAAACGAAGTTACGATCTTGCTGATGGATACTCAAAAGGAATGAAGAGGCGTCTCTGCATAGCAATGGCTCTGATGAACAATTCATCGATCCTCTTCTTGGATGAACCTACAACAGGTCTAGATGTTCAAAGCGTTCTAATGATTAGGGATTTAATAAGAAGAATGAACCGAGATGGATTGACAATATTCCTTACTACACATAACATGGATGAAGCAAATAGGCTGTGTGATCGGATAGCCATAATTAACAAAGGTAGAAT
>JBAUBP010000044.1:0-2234 GCA_049676905.1 Bathyarchaeia archaeon | reverse complement strand
GCTTGCCATAAACTGGACAAACTTCGTTTGGACAATAATCTCCTGTTTTGGTAAACTTTTCTCTTTGTCTCCCTTGGTTTTGTTTGCCTACAGTCTATACCATATCTGAACTACACTAATGAAGGAGACTATCCCATTTTCCATTTTGTCGATATTTCGATTTGCCATACATCCTGCTTATTATCTTGAATCTGTCACTTTCAACACAATGCAACTTTTGCTGCCTAACATGTAATGTATGGAAAGCGCGTGGTTTTGTAGCTAATGTTGATAGTAGATTGAGCTGTAATCGAGGATGGGATGAGACAGACCAACTAATCTGCTCTAGAATTTCTCAATTAGAATCATCACGGAGAGTCCAAAGAGAATGAAATTAACCAGTTTGAAAAGTAAACAATTTTCTATACTAAAATTCGTCCTGATTCTCGGGCTTGTGATTGGTACGATTTTCTCCCGAGTACCTTTCCAGGCAAAAGATTTTACCAGTTTTGACGCAATCAATTACACTATGGCGCTTTCACATTTCGATATGCGGCTTCACCAACCTCATCCTCCAGGATATATCTTATATATTCTTTTAGGCAGAGCCTTTAACCTGGCTTTCCAAGATCCCCGTCTGGCTTTATTATGGCTAAGCACAATAACTAGCGGATTGGCTGTATTAGCTGTATACCTTCTCGGTATGGAGATGTTCGGGAGGCGAGCAGGGGTACTGGCGGCGTGTTTTTTAGCAGTTTTACCATTTTTCTGGTATTACGGTGAAATCTCGGCTCCCTACACGATAGATCTTTTCTTTGCTGCACTTTTAGGATGGTTATGCTACCGGGCACTCAAACTAGACGGTGAAAAACACGTTTATATCTGCGCCCTTGCACTGGGGCTGGCAGGTGCTTTCCGCCCGCAAACTATGATTTTCTTTTTTCCATTGTTCCTTTACTCAGTACGCCACCGTCAATTCAAAATCATCTTTTCCAGTTCGGTATTAGTGTTGATCACTTTCGGTTTGTTTTTTATTCCTTCTGTCTTGGCGAGCGGGGGCTTTAAGAGTTTTATCAGGCTGATGTTCGATATCCTGCCTCTTTTTTCTTCTACCAATAATCTGGTCCGTTATACACGCTTGGAACGCTTCCAATATAATGCATATTATATTCTCAGGCATACCTTTGTCGCTGTGGGTGAATTGATTTGGCCATTCATTGCTCTAGGTGTATTGGCTCTTTGGAAGACAGATAAGTCATCTCGAAAAGAACGGATTATATTTCTGGGGTTAATGGTACTACCGATTTGGGTAATATACTTTTTGATCTGGGCAGGCAACCCGGGTACTTTCCTTGTAACCTTACCGCCATTTATATTGTTGACCGCGTTTGGTCTGGATTGGCTGATTGACCTGCCGCATTGGAAAACAGTCGGTTGGATTGGACTCGTGCTACTCATCATCGCACAGATTGCTATATTCACCTTATTACCCGCAGAACCACTTGGAGAGGCCTATCATGGGTTATATAATAATCAAGCAGTTGTCCGACAAGTTGATTACTATAAAGACAAGCTGGCGTTTATTCGAGAATTTCCAATAGAGGGGACTATCGTATACGCCAGGGAATTCAGGCATCTGCAGTATTACTTGCCCGAGTATAGCGTTTTCACAGAGCCAAAACTTGACCCAATAGACCCAAACCTGGTTCGATATGTTCTCTTTGTCAAAAACGGCGAGACTCATTGGTGGACCAATGTAGATGTAAGTACCCTGATCCCTCCGGGAATAAAAACGATCATCCTGTTTGACCTTCTGCTTGAAGAAACTCTGGTAGACCAATCAATTGCAGAAGAAAAATCTCTAAAAGGTTTTTCGATATATGTGATCCAGGCACCTCAAAACCAATCATTTGTATGGACATCAAATGGCATCTCATTGCTTCCATGACACCGGGGGTGAATTGCTCTCTAAGTAACTGGAGAATCCTGCGTTACAACTCGATCTTCCTGAACATGGCTACCCCGGAGATGCTAACATTCTTGACCTGTACAATCTCCTGTAGATTAGTTTACCCTTCCCCTTGAACCGACATTTTTATCAACACTCAACCAGAGCGAATTGAACCTCTTCAAGATTAGTTTCCAAAACAGATCTATCGAGTTTAGATGACAGCAACTTATTCATTGCAAACATTGACATGATAACAAGATTGAGCTAAGAGATCTGCAAGGGCGTGAGAACTATTTATCATATC
>JBAUBP010000043.1:0-1864 GCA_049676905.1 Bathyarchaeia archaeon | reverse complement strand
GGATAGGGCTCTATCCTGGTTGGATATCCAGGAAAATCCATGGTTCCTTTGGGTGCACTGTTACGATCCCCATGATCCCTACGAGCCCCCAGAACCGTTTCTAAAGCAGAATAAAAACGATGTATACAATGGCGAAGTAGCTTACGTGGACCATGTTCTTGAAAGGCTTTACAGTTATTTGGAGAAGAACAGTTTATTCAATAATACCCTTATAGTCTTCACAGGAGACCATGGAGAAGCGCTTGGCCAGCACGGAGAAGTGACCCATGGATTTTTTGCATATAACGAAGTAATCAGGATTCCTCTCATTATCTGCTCGCCGGAGATATCTAAAGACCGGATCGATCAGCATGTGAGTCATATCGACATCTTCCCAACGGTTTGCGATCTGCTTGATGTAAAAAAGCCCTCCTTTTTACAAGGCATTTCCCTCATGCCCGCGATAAAAGGAAAGAAAATCCCCCCAAGAGCCCTTTATTTTGAGTCGCAATATCCTTTCTACAGCAGAGGATGGGCGCCTCTGCGGGGTTTTATTCAAAAGAACGAAAAGTATATAGATTCACCGATTCCTGAGCTTTATGAAATAGAGAATGATTTTGTCGAATTGAACAACATGGCAAAAGGGAAGAAACTAGAAGACTACGAGAAACGGCTGGATCGAGTTATTGAAGACCAGTCGAATCCTGAGACCCAAACGTCAAGAAAAACAATAGATAAAGAAGCTTTGAGAAAACTCGAAAGCTTGGGGTATATCTCCAATCCCAACCTTTCTGTGAAAGAGAATTTTGGACCTGATGACGATATAAAAACATTGCTTCCGTTATATAACAAGACCCATCTTGCCAATAACCTTTATGAGAAGGGTGAAATATCTATCGATAGTGCGATTGATATTCTAAAGGAGGTTCTTACGAGTACCCAGAAAATCGATGGCGCCTATAAAGGCCTTGCTTCGTTATATAGAGAAATGGGAAGGCTCGACAATGCCATCGAAGTTTTACAACAAGGCATGGAGCACAATCCCTCCAGTTTTGAAATCTTGCGGGATTTGGTGAAAAATCTTTCTGAAGCTGGTAAACACAAAGATGTCATCTCAATATGTAAAGACATCTATGTTGTGCAGATGGAGTTTGAAACGGATATCTGGAATTTCCTTGGTTATGCGTATTGGAAAACCGATGACCTGGAGAATGCCGAGAAAACTTATGAAAAAGCGCTTGCAATCGATGATGAAAATCCGGCTATGCTGAGCAATTTCGGCAATGTCTATTTGTCCATTTATCCAAAAACTAAACAGTTGAGTCATCTTGAGAGAGCTATCGAGCTATTTGAGAAATCCATTGAGCTGGATTCCACCAATGCTCAAGCTCAATATGGTCTTGGGATGGCTTATCTTGGTTCCCGAGATATGGATAAAGCCATTTCTCAATGGGAAAAAGTATTGGAAATTCAACCTGATTTTGTCATGGCAATTTTCAACTTGGGCAGGGCGTATTTGGAAAAAGGCGATAAAGTTAGAGCCCTGGATTATCTCATGAGGTTGAAAAATGAATTCTTCCATCTTGTTCCTGCAGCTTTGAAGCAAAGAATCGAAGACTTAATAAAACTATGCAAGGAATGATCCGGTTGACTCCCCCTCCCATATGGTGAAATACCGAATGAAACTTATCGAGGTTTTGATTTATTTTGTTTCACTCCTTTGTTTTTTACTCGTACTGGTCATTACTTCGGCTCCTATGTCGGCCACAAACACGGCAAACGAGAAGCAACAAAATGTTCTCCTCATCACCATAGACACACTCAGGGCGGATCGGCTGAGTTGTTACAGCACGCAACATGTTCAAACGCCCAATATCGACAGTCT
>JBAUBP010000042.1:0-1708 GCA_049676905.1 Bathyarchaeia archaeon | reverse complement strand
ACTCAGAGGAACACAAAAAAGGGGACAGGCTACTTTTTATAGGGGTAATTAAAAAAGTTGCCTGTCCCCTTTTGATTCATCTTTTATAAGCAATATGTTGTGCATCTGAATATCAATCATATGGCCGTTACTGCCTCTTCAACCCCGTCAGCCTCTTCCTCGCATCATCCACCTCAGCTATCCTTGAGTCAGCATCCTTCCAGAGGGTGAGGAATTTCTCGTAATGGTCTATGGTTTTGGCTGTGTTGCCTTTATGCTCTTAAGTTGTAGCTTAATAAACTTGACAACATCATGCTTGTATGCTACTATTTCCATCAATTATATAGATTCAGTAATGTTAATAGGAGGTAAGGAAAGATGAAAACAACCTGGAAATTAGCTTTTTTGAGTATATTGGGAGTATTAGCTGTTATACTTTTTACTCAACCAGTACAAGCCATACCAGCATTTGCGAAAAAGCACAGCTTGAGCTGCACTGACTGTCATACAGCTTTTCCAAAGCTTAATGCTTTTGGCCGCGATTATAAGGCAAATGGGTACAGGCTTGAGGATGAAGACATGCAAGATGAGCAGAAAATTGCGGAGGATTTAGTCTTAGAAAAGAACTTTCCTCTGTCTGTTTTGGTCAAGGGTTATGCTTATGACAAGCAAAAAGATAAAGATGCTAAAACCAGAGGTTTTCATGAATTAGAAATGATGATTGGAGGAAATGTTTATAAAAACATTTCTGTCTGGGCAGAAATAGAGGCAGAAGACGAAAATGATTTTAGCCCTGCAATTGAAATGGGAATTATAGGATTTCACCTCTCTCCATATGCGAATATTTCTATAGGACATGGCCCTTATTTCTGGAATGATCCTTATGATACTTTAGTTGATTGGGGAAGAAGAATGACTCGTGCACATAAAGCTCCCCTTGATGTGACCAGTTCTTATGGGAGTGGAGTTAGACTGAGAAGTGCCAATCAGTTTATTTCATTGTATGGTAAAGCGAGTAACATTTATTACAGTTTGGGATATCACCGTGATGTAAGTGATCCAGAAGGAGGAGGCGGAGAGGATATTAGTGCGAGAGCGGCTTTTGAGTTTAGTCCTAAATTTGGAGATACGGAAGCCGATATTTCATTCGGAGGGTTTGGCGTATTCGGAAAACAGGGAGGCAAAGGAGATGAAGGGATTGATTTCAGTCGCTACGGATTCGACCTCCAGGCTGAAATGGGTGCTCTTAACCTTTTCTTTGTTTATCTCCTGGCTCAGGATGATTTATCTCCACAAGGAAGTATAGAAGAGAAAAATAACTCTTTATACGGAGAATTATTTTGGGTGTTTTACGATGAAGCAAAGAGCCCGTCTTTTGTGCCGTTAGTGCGACTTGAGAATTATGAAAAAGATGATGGTAGTATTAACTACACAGATTTAACGCTTAACCTCAGTTATTATTTTTCCCAAAATGTTAAATTAAGTGTGGAGTATTGGGCCAATTTGAGTGTCCCAGATGGAGCTGACAAAGGGAATAGGATCACTGGCTTCTTTACCTTGTTGTTTTAAAATTTATGACATAATGTTCCGACAATAAAATAATTCGCCCTAGAAAGAATATTTATTTCCACTTTATTGAGAAAATTATATCTGAAACGAAACTATAATTCTCAAGGGTAAATTTTAATGCCGGAGGAGGGAGTCGAACCCACACTCACCGTGAAGTGAA
>JBAUBP010000041.1:0-5804 GCA_049676905.1 Bathyarchaeia archaeon | reverse complement strand
TTTCCTTTAATTCCGTATCCGATTAGAGCGTCTATGATGACGTCCCCAACTCCAGCTTTCACTTCATTCACAAATGGTATCCTACTCCTCTTTACAATCTGCCATTGATTTTTTACATTAGAATTTACATTTGTCGAAGCTAAGACTGCTTCAACTTTAAAACCGTAAATCTTGAGATGTCTTGCAGAAACCAGACCCCCGCCGCCGTTATTGCCACCACCACATAAAACGATAATTTTTTGAGGATTTAGCTTTGAGGTGAATCTTGCTAAATTCCTGCCAGCATTTTCCATCATCTGTAAAATCGATAAGCCATAATGGTTGACTGCTCTCTCATCAATACGAGCCATTTGTTCAGCGGAAATATATTCCATAATATTAAGATCGATCAAACATTCAAAAAAATTTCGCTAAGCGTATTCTAATTTTTCTCTTAATATATTGATACTTTAGCTATTCCTGGAACTTCAAGCAGTTTTTGGATTATGTCTCCTGGAAGTTGTGATTCTGTTATTATTGTTAGTTTGGGTTCGGGAGATAGTTCGGGGTCATCTACTATTGCTTGTCTTATGCTTAGGTTCTCTTGTGAGATCATTGTTGAGGCTTTGGCAAGAATGCCTACTGCTTGTGGGTTGTCAGGAGTTATCTCGAGTACGCCGAAGTTGAGGTGTTTTGCTATCTCTCGTAAGGATAGGCCTGCTGACCTTAGGTTCATGAAGATCTCTTTGAGATCGTTGTTTTGAGATATGGTCTGGATGGTTTTGGTGACTGTTCTTCTATCTACTCCTGCTGCTTGTGCTATTCTGATTGTTGGGACTTCTATCTGATTGCAGTAGATTCGTCCGTCTCTAATTGATAGGCCTGTTTCTACAAGGTGTTTGGCTACAGAGATTCTTTCTGGGTGTCCTTGGAGATGTTTGGCGATATTGTTCCACATAGTATGTCATGTACCATTATGTACACGTAAGATTAAAATATTTCCTGCAAGGCGTATAGAAGACAAAAAGGTAAAGTGGTAAACTAATATGGCGACAAAAGCAATCAAAGTAGACTTATCAATAGATGAAATGCCCAAGAAATGGTATAACATCCTACCTAACCTCCCTGAAGGTTATCCTCCACCTCTTGATCCTAAAACATTGAAACCTCTTTCACCGGAACCTTTGCTTGCTCTATTTGCAAAAGAGTGTATAATGCAGGCTGTTTCAAAAGATTCTGAGATCCCGATTCCAGATGAGGTTCTCGATACATACCTAAGAGTTGGGAGACCAACTCCACTTCAACGAGCAACAAGACTTGAGAAACATCTCAAAACCCCAGCTAAGATCTTCTTCAAACGAGAAGATATTAATCCAGTTGGAAGTCACAAACCGAACACTGCCATCCCCCAAGCTTACTATATACAGAAAGAAGGCCTTGAGAAACTTACAACCGAGACCGGTGCTGGACAATGGGGCTCAGCTCTGGCTCTTGCCTGTGCCCTATTTGATTTGGATTTAACAGTCTTCATGACAAGAAGCAGCTACCTAACCAAGCCTGGCCGCAAAACAATAATGGAAGCATACGGAGCCGAAGTTTTTCCTTCTCCAAGCGACCAAACTGAATGTGGCAAGAAAATGCTCAAAGACGATCCAAACCATCCTGGAAGTCTGGGTATAGCAATTAGTGAAGGCGTTGAGGCTGCCATGAAAGATGAGAAAGCAAAATACTCTCTGGGAAGCGTTCTCGATTTCGTACTCACACATCAGAGCATTATTGGATTAGAATCCAAAAAGCAGATGGAGATGATGGATGTTTATCCAGATTATGTTATGGGTTGTATCGGCGGCGGAAGCAATTATGCTGGAATAGCATATCCATTCATGCATGACAAACTGAAAGACAAAAAAGAGACGAGATTCATTGCAGCTGAACCTCTCGCTGTACCTTCTACGACGAAAGGTGTTTATCAATACGATTTCGGTGACACGGCTGAACTCACATTTCTAGCAAAAATGTATTCCGTTGGACACACATACCAATGTCCACCACTACATGCCGCAGGTCTAAGATATCATGGAAAAGCACCAAGTCTAATTTTCCTAATTAACAAGGGCTTAATGGAAAGCCGCGCCTATGGCCAGAACGAAGTCATGGAAGCAGCTGAAACCTTTGCTAAGACTGAAGGATTCATAGCAGCACCTGAAACAGCACACGTAATCAAAGCAGTCATAGACGTAGCCCTTGAATGCAAGAAGACCGAAGAAGAAAAGACGATACTATTCAATTATAGCGGTCATGGATTACTGGATCTACAAGTTTACGACGAATACAAAGCTAAAACGCTTAAGAACTTCGCTGCTACACCAGAAATGCTTGAGGCCGGGAGAAAATCTATTCCAAAAGTCCCTGCCTAACCTCTTTTTTTTGGTTATTCTTGAGTTTTTACAACAATTTCTTGGCTAATGAGCTTTAAACTCACACATGCCGTTTCATGCTTGAGACTACTTGCTCGACGACATACTACGAAACTGGGACCAAGAAGCGAATAGCAACCTAATTTCCCAAATTAAAGGAAAGATGGGTAGATCAAAATCTTTCCGAAAGAGAGTAATAGATTCAATCTACTACCTGAAAATCCAGCAAGAAAGACTCGAAAAAATAGTTTTCAGACTCAACAGGCGCCATGAAGAATGTTTTGACAAATGTGTCCATGCAAAAAATAAAAATGATAATGATAGAGCATCAATCTACTCTGAAGAATGTGACCAAGTAAAGAAAATTGTTAAAGTCGTAGTTTACTGTAAGCTCGCGCTTGAGCAGGTGATCCTTCGACTTGAAACCGTTTGGATATTTTCAGACTTGGCGACATCCATTTCAATTCCTATAAATTTGCTTAATGATGTAAGGAACAAGCTTTCCTGCATTCTACCATCCTTTTCTTCTCATATGGGAAAGATCGCGTCTGAGCTTGAGGATATGGTTCAGATGACAGGGCAAATAGCTTCAGATACTAATGAAACATCGAATCTTACTGAAGAAGCTAGTGTAATACTGGAACAGGCAAGTCTGGTTGTTGAGTCAAGGAGTCAAGAAGTTCTTCCAGATGTTCCGGAAGAACCAGATCGAGAACTTGAGATGATATGATCGCTCTAGCTATTATTTTCAGATTTTTTTACGGCAGTCAGATTCAGCGCGCGTGAAATATCATATGATTATTTTTATTTTGTAAACAATATTATCAGTACTATCGTATCGAGTTCGATCTACTCTGTTAGTATACTATGAGCGATATTATCAGAATGATCACCGATTCTTTCCAAGTTTCTCATGGACTCTGTGAATATGACATCAGCTTCCGGCAAGCATATTCCTTTTTTCAATCTATTGATGTGTTCTTCTCTGAATTTACTCTCCAATTGGTTTATTTCATCCTCCATTTTCAAGATCTCCTTCGCCATCTCTTTATCATTTGTATTTAGTGCTTGTACTACACTTTCGTACATTTTTCTTACTTGGTTGAACACTAGTTGTAACTCTTCTTGAGCTTGAGGGGAAAAACTGATTCCAGATTTTATCTTTTCCCGAGCTGCTACAGCGAAATTATCGGAATGATCAGCTATCCTTTCGATATCTGTCAAAGTATGGATTAATGCAACGCTTTTCCGAAAGCCACTTTCATTCAGCCTACTCATAGGTATCTTATCAAGATATTTTTCTACAGATCTGCAGAGTTCATCAATAGCGGTCTCTCTTTCAAAAACTATTTTCATTGATTTTTCATCGTTCTTCATGAACGCCGCTTCTGCTCTCTCTAACATTCCTACCACTAATTGGGCGATTCTCTTTACTTCTTTGTCAGCCTGAGTGAGTGCGATTATAGGAGCGTTTAGAAGTCTTTCATCAAGGTATCTCACTCGAAAATCGAAAGGTAGATCTTCACCGCGAATAATCTTTGTTGCCGCATAAACAATAACTCCTAACAATGGGAACATTATCAATGTCACAATGACATTGAATATTGTGTGAGCATTAGCGATTTGTCTAGGAAGATTATCAGAAGTTAAAGAGACAACGTTGGCAAAAGGGGTTAGGAACGGTAAAAAGATAGCGACGCCAAGAAAATTGATAATAACTTGTGACACGGCAGCTCTTTTTGATGCAATAGAAGATCCAAGAGATGCAATCATTCCTGTGATACAAGTTCCGATATTTGCGCCAAATATTAGTGCTATAGCACCTTCCAAGGTGATAGCATTCTCCATTCCCATAGCTATTACGAGACCCGTCATTGCTGAGCTGCTCTGAATCACTGCAGTAAAGGCTGCGCCCATGAGGACTCCTAACAGTGGTGTTTTTCCAAATTCTCTTAAAGTATCTAGAAATAGTGGATCATGACTTAACGGTTTTAATCCACTTGACATAGTTGCCATTCCCAGAAATAATATTCCAAAACCTAGTATGGCTTGTCCAATGTATTGATAATTACTTCTTCTTAGTGAGAAGTAGACTAGAAATCCGACTCCTATTATCAAGAAATATATTTGACCAATATTAAAAGCGACGATTTGGGCTGTAATAGTGGTTCCGATTTCAGCCCCGAGTATAACTCCAACTGATTGTTTGAGATTTAGCAAACCTGCATTGATTAGCCCTATTAGAGTTACCATCATTAGACTGCTACTCTGAATAACTGCGGTTATGAAAGCACCTGCTCCAGCAGCCTTCACTCGATTACTAGTTAGCTTTTCAAGCATTTTTTGCATTCTAAAGCCAGCTGCTTTCTCTAAGCCGCCGCTTAGAAATCCTATTCCGAACAGAAATAGAGCGAGTCCACCAAAAATCTGGAAAGCGATCATGAGTTGTTGAAAGATATCGGTGCTCATCGGAATAGCGCCATCATATTCGGTTTTTCATCACATCTAAACTGATTTGATTTCAACAGATTTTCGTACTATATCTTTTTAGTATTTAAAAGTCACATCTATTGGGAGTTTAACCATTTTAAAAGGACGAGATTGGTTAAAACCAGCTATTAGAAAAAGCTTATTGTTGCATTAATAAGAGAGATTATCTTGTCACGCACTATAAGATCCAAAACTTCCTTTAGCACGTGCTATTTGATAACAGGTAGCGGAAACTAAATTAACACTAAAAATAGGTTATTATCTTATGGATGAAATCGAAGTAAAAATATTAGAAATTAACAGAAAAGAATTAGAAAACAAATTGATCTCTATTGGGGCAAAACAAATTTCTCAAAAAGAGATTGAAACATTATTCTTTGATTCTAAAGACTACTCCTTCAGGAAAGCAAATAGTTTAGTAAGGTTAAGAAAAGAAAAAGATAGATCCGCTCTTACTTTCAAAAAATTAATTGATAACAAAAAGGCGAAAATTGCGAAAGAATATGAAGTAACTGTATCAGATCTAGGACAGATGAAAAACATTTTAGAATCTCTTGGGCTTTCTATGCATGCAAAAATGAGTAAACTTCGAACAAGTTACATACTTAATGATGTGAAATTCGAATTCGACAAGTATTTGGATGAATATGATTACATTCCTGAATTTCTAGAGATAGAAGCCAATAGTATTGATAATCTACATAAATACGCGAAGTTACTTGGATTTAATATTGAAGAATGCAAACCTTGGTCGACTTTAGATTTAATAAATTATTATTCCAAGAAGAAAATAACATAGAAAAAAGTTGACAATAGAGCGCTATACCATTTAACAATAAAAATTCTTTTAATTGGATTTATTAGGCGATAAAATAAGGATCTTCTATTATATCAATATCGAATAGCGTGGACTAGGGT
>JBAUBP010000040.1:0-1939 GCA_049676905.1 Bathyarchaeia archaeon | reverse complement strand
CTCTGTAGGCTTCATTAGCGTCTAATGTCAGATCTCCAGGAAACAATTTTGTGACCGCCATAACTCTTTTTCTATCAATTTTTGGTTGTCCTGAAAGTTTGAGCTTGATCCTTTTTATTCCATATTTTCTATATTTTGACATTATATTTCTGGTTTCATTCACAGTGTTTTCTAATGATCCGATGTAGATTGTAACTGTATTCAAGACATTTTTCCATCTACATTCTCCTATCACTTGATAAACTGGTTTTCTCTTACTTTTTCCTAATAGATCATAACAAGCTGAATCTATCGCGTTTATCGCTGTGGTACTTATTACCCCAAACTTCCTTGAAGTATTTCCCAACATTTCATGTATAGAATTGATATCACATGGATCGCATCCTTTAAGCGTGGTTTTAGCTTGTGATAAAAGTCTGAGTGCGGTATTTCTCGAATCTCCTGTGATAGACTTTATGGGTGTTGACTCACCAATTCCTATCAGATTTTCATTGGTTTCTATTACCACAAATAGATTCTGGATTTTATTGAAAGTTCTATAATATATTCTCCGTGATTTATTGATCTTAAAATTTACTCTATAGATCTTTACGTCAGATATTATCAAGTCATTATCCTTCTCAGGCAAATAGCAGGGAATAAGTAATTATATCGGTCTTGTCTGACAACTCACCATCATAATTGTTTCAATATCTAAATATTAGTACTATAGACTCTTTTCACATATTGATCGATATCTATATCCGATAAAGCTACAAGATCTTTTTCAAATTTGATTGAAATGAGACTCTCATAAGGAATAATATATCCACCAATTTTCTTTTCTTTGATCCACTTATGGATAAGTTCATCCTCTGGATTTGAAGGAATTTTACTTATATTTCTAAAATCATTCAAACATTCATGAATAATATAGCAGCCTGTACTTGCAAAACCATATCTAATGGGCTTTTCTTCGAATTCTATTACACGTGATGTAGAAGGATCAATCTCACCCATTCCATATTGAACTCTAAATCCAGAGGCATATATCTGAACGACATCAACATCATAAGAAGCTTTCATCCATAAATAATGATTTAATAGTTCACGCAAATTCAATCTAAGAATATCAGATGCGTTAAAAATTATGGCAGGTTTGTTGGTCTTAATCTTGTCTTGTTCTATACCATGTTTGATAAATCCAGCTCGTCCGAGTGGTTTAGGCTCTTCAATATAGTCAATAATGATCTCCCTATCAAACTCTTTGCTTAACTTCTCTCCTGTTCCAAAGACTTCAATAATTTTACTCGCCCCATATCTTACACCTATTATAAAGTGCGATACACCTCCCAGAATCATAGGGAGCAAGCTCCAATACATAATCGGTTGCTTAGAAGAGCCTATTTCAATCATAGGCTTTGGCAATTCCAATGTTCTTGGCCTTAATCTTACACCTTCTCCGCCAGCACTAATTATCCCATACATTTCTTTCGTGAAAACATCTACTTGGTTTTTGATAACTTTCTTAATATCATCAATAGCTGTTTCTGGGCGTCTAATAGACATGATATACACCTTTTTTATTTCTAAACTTTCAATAAATAATCATAGAACAATTCCTATAATTTATAGGAAGTAATTTTTTAGCGATATCACTTCTTCGAATTCAGTACATCCTTTTTCCTTGATCCAATCTTATTATCTAATAATCTATCCAGATATTCATGGAAGAAAAACCATATAGCGAAGACTCCAATGGCTATACCTAATCCGGTTGACATACCCCGAGCAAGCGAATCTTTTATTGATGGACTTAGAGATGTAAGATCTATTACCATCACAGTCAAAAGAATCAGAAGTATAAGCACAATATATCCCCGCATTCTGGTTTCAACAACCATTCTGTTTATCAAGATGTTGAACATTATGAAAGCAAAGATAGTAACTCCAACAATAC
>JBAUBP010000039.1:0-3372 GCA_049676905.1 Bathyarchaeia archaeon | reverse complement strand
GCACTGGCTTATAGTCTCTGGTGCTTAGATGTGGATTTCCAAGTTCAAATTCATCAACTTTCTCATCAAGGTTAGCAGCGATATTTTTTATGACTTCATTCATTGCTCAACATCTAACTGTCCTTTTCTGGGTATTCTCATTTCAGTTGCCGTCCACGACTATTACAAACCTATCTTTTATTATCAGCTTCTCTTTCTAGCGCGCGCTATTACCCTAAATCTGAGATTTTAAATGATGTGACAATAAATTTGCTTATTGCTGATTTTTTTCGATTCTTACTTTAATTGGCGTTATGCCATTCATCTCTTCCACAATAATTTTTACATTATCTATTTCAATCTTATCTCCTTCTTGAGGAATATCGAGTAGCTTTTCATGTAGTAATCCACTAATGGTCGAATAATCGTTACCACGTGGTAAATCAATCTTAAGAAATTTATTAACCTCATCTATTTCTGTGTCGCCGTGAGCAAGAATTTTGTTTTTATCAAGATTAATTATGCGTTGAACTCGAACATCTTTTTCGTCCATTATCTTACCAAAGATTTCTTCTGTTATGTCTTCTAGCGTAACCACGCCTTCAACGCCACCAAATTCGTCAACGATTATTGCCATGTGGTTTCTTCTTCCTTGCATTTCTCTCACTAGATTACTGATTTTCTTCTCTTGTGACGCAAAGAAGGGTTTACGAGAGATTTCTTTAAGAGTCAAATCAATTTTCTGCAATTCTAATGACCTTAAAAGATCTCCTAAATGAACTATGCCTACAATATTGTCTTTTGAACCTTCAATTATTGGGATCTTAGTATACCTCTTTCGATTTATGATAGAGAGTGCTTCGTTGATTTTTAGATTTGAGTTAAGGTAGAACATTTTAGTTCTAGGAGTCATGACAGCTCTTGCAGGCAAATCGTTTAGTCGAAGTATGTTTTCCATCATCTGACTCTCCCGAGACTCTATTACTCGTTCTTCAACTCCAATTTCAATAAGCGCCTTGAGTTCCGACTCAGTGACACGAGATGGCAATCTGTTTTTAGTTACAAGTCCTATTAGGTCTCGAGAGAGAGTTTCCAGAGGTTTGACAAGCGGATATAGAACATAACTAAGGATTTCAATTGTCCGTGCTATCCTTAGGGAAATTCTATCTGCATTAGCTTTACAGTATGCCTTAGGAGTTATCTCTCCAAATATTAGAATTATTGCCGTCATAACACCAGTAGCTATGCCTACACCTATAGATCCGAGGATTACAATAAAGAGCTCTGTCGTTAACGCAGCAGCACCTATATTTGCTAGATTATTTCCGATTAGAACTGTTATGATCATTCTTTCAGGGTTGGCATGAAGTCGAGCTAGAGACTTTGAGCCTTTTTTATGCTCATTAAGAAATTGTTTGATTTTGATACGGCTAATTGATACTAGTGCTACTTCTACACCACTGAAGAAAGCAGATAAACCAATTAGAATTGATATAGAGATTATACGAGGAAGTAAATCGATCAAGTTCCTTTTTTCCAAGGCATAATTTAAAGAGTGAACATATTAATGTTTATCTCAAAATCTTTTACTTCTCCGATCTTCATCATGTTCTTACTATAGACAACCATTTCATGCAAATCACTAGCAAGCAATATTATGGCCTCCGTCAGCTGTTCTTCTTATGTGTTCATAAAAATATTGATTTGTAGTGCGTGAGCTAGATATGCAACCTCTTGCTTAGTTTTTTCGATCATTGTGCGTGCTAAAATGTTTTAGAGCCAATTCTTCCTTCTGAAGTAGTATAGCATTAAAGATCCTGCAATTAACATGGATGCTAAAATTAGAGGATAACTGAATTGCCATTCGAGCTCCGGCATATATTTGAAATTCATTCCATATATGCCTGCTATAAAAGTAAGCGGAATGAAGATCGTCGCGATTATAGTCAAGACTTTCATAACCTGATTCATTTTGTTGCTTATACTTGATAGATATATGTCGACCATTCCAGACAACATCTCACGATAAGTTTCTATAGTATCAATAACTTGAATGATATGATCGTGGATGTCTCTTAGGTATATCAGGGTGGATTCTTGAATTAACTGTGATTGTTCTCTTTCCATAATCCCTATTACTTCTCGAAAAGGCCAGATAGACTTCCTTAACAATATTATTTGTCTTTTGAGTTTATGAATTCGATTCATGGTCTCTGTTGTTGGATTACTCACTAATTCATCTTCGATTTCCTCGATCTTAGAACCTAGATTTTCTAACATCACGAAATAGTGGTCTACGATAGCATCTAATAAGCTATAAGCAAGATAGTCTGGGCCCATTTTCCTTATGCGACCTTTCCCTTTACTTATCCTCTCTCTAATAGAATTGAAAACGTCTCCTTCCCTTTCTTGAAAAGATATGACAAATTTTCTTCCAAGGATTAAGCTGACTTGTTCTGATTCTATATGATTCGCTCTATCAAAATAGAGCATTTTTGAGACTAAGAATATGTAATTCCCTAAGTCATCTATTTTTGGACGTTGTTCCGTATTTAGAATATCTTCCATTACCAAAGGATGTAGTCCAAAGCAATTGCCAATCTGTTCCAAAATGTTAATTTGATGAATACCATCCACATTTATCCATGTTACACCACCAGCGTCTTTGAAATCATAACACTCTTTGACATTCTCAATTTCTCTCTCTTCACAGTTAGATTCATCATAATTCATGATTTTTATTCTTGGCTTTTCAATTTTTTTCTTGCCTATGTGAATGAGAGTCCCTGGCGGAAGCCCAGCTGCTTTTGAAGTTCTTCTAATCAATTTTGCCATGTGAACTTACTCCATCAGAGTATTAGCCATAATTGATATTTAATGGACACAATTTATTTGACTATTTGTTTTTGAGTTGTCTTTTCTTGGTAGATTGGAATACTATTACAGTCGAAGTGCTCGCGCGTGCTACCAGTAAAAGTGCTGGGGTGGGATTCGCGCACCAATTTACCAGTATAATTTCTATCATACAAAAAAATTCTTTGATTCAAATCTATTTTTTATGTCCAACATTACAGATACAACCTAGCTGATGACAATATAAACGGCATACTGACCCCCATCAATACATGGATAAACGTAGAATTAGCGTGCGCTTACGAATAGTCTTACGTTGTTTTGCATCTGCCTGATAGTGTTATGTGTTCCAGACGGTATCCACAATCTCTACATATGTAGACGCCGTATCCTTGACTTGCAACTTTGGAACTTTGACATTTGGGACATTTTATTTCTTTGGAGCATTTATGGCAATAGTGGCCTTGAGATGGAATCTAGTCGATTTTTCTATCCCAGCTATTTCTCTAAAGTTTTCAACATTATGTTATTAAAATCCTA
>JBAUBP010000038.1:0-1742 GCA_049676905.1 Bathyarchaeia archaeon | reverse complement strand
GTAGATAGTAAAACCTGTGTAGAACCACACCGTGCCTAACTTTAATGGAAGAAAGACAGAATAAGCAAAGAGGAGAAGTATGACTACCATAGAGATCACGAAGACCCTTTTCTCCCCTTTCTCATATGGCACATCACCCATCTTCTTCAACATATCACCAGTACCAACAGCTTTATCCACAACTATCATGATGAGAGGATGCAATGGATAATAAAGCATAAGAATCCAAGCATTCCACAAACCTATATCAAAAGATAGTTCCCATGACATGATTCTGCTCCTTTCGTAAGATAAGCCTAACTATTTATAGACAGAACTATTTGTATAAAATGATAAAAAGCATAAATAACAAAAATTTGTAGCTATTTTCTATTATACAATGTTGCGCCGGGGACGGGAGTCCGGAGGGGCATAGGAAAAGGGTCCTTCGCCCCGAAGCTTCGCACGGGATTCAATTACGCTCAGGATGTACCTGGTTTGGACTGAATATTCATAAGGTGCGATGGATGCTCTAATGGTTACTGGGGGTAGGGTGAAATTGATTTTTGGATTAAAAAAAATTCAAAATGGGGGGGGTCTCATAGTTTTCGATGACGGGAGAGGGGCGAGGAGGAGGTGTTCCTTGAGATGAACCATAGCACAAATGTTCTGTTATGTAAATGGTGAGGAGGGGAAATCACCCGTGAGGGGGAGTGGTTGCAGGACTTTCGAAGATCTTTTGATTGAATTAATAAAGGAACGGTTGATTCAATGTGGTTTAAATCTAAGTTATAAGGCGCGACTTCATCGGTTAGACAACCACAATTGTGCATAACTCACATATTGGCAGAATAATCCATACAGATAATGAAAGCTGGTTTTCAAACCACCCAACACTTTGAAAGAAATGTGGTTTTTTCTTTCAAAGTGTAATCGAGAAGATCAGAATGCATATGGGTTATTAACCTGATGGATTCCATTGAATGCCGCTCGCCAACTGCTGGCTTTACTTTTTTTATGGGCATGCTATGCTCTTAGCAGAACTTTAATATACTGTGACTCGCTTCCTCTGGCAGGAAATGAGCGCGAGCAGTGGAGGAAAGTAGGCTCTATGGTGGCGGGGAAAGCACACCTCGCAAAGCAACGGGAGATAAATATTAGGCTCTAACTAGAAAAACGAATTGAAACGAATAGACCACTTGTTTCCCCTATCAACTTCGATTTCCCTCAATACCAAAAGATTACGACTAAACACCATACAGTGTATATTATGTCCTGGACACCGCACACGTTTAACCAGCCAACTTGTGCGCTACGCTTGGTGGCCTTTGATCAATTGTACCTGGTTCAACGCATTCATTCACGATACAATGAGACACTCCAATATGTCGTTCGAGGAGACACTCATGCAAGTTCGACTGTATGCGACCCTCAGGAAAACCGTGGGGATAAAAG
This sequence comes from Bathyarchaeia archaeon, assembly GCA_049676905.1. GTDB lineage: Archaea > Thermoproteota > Bathyarchaeia > 40CM-2-53-6 > RBG-13-38-9 > RBG-13-38-9. The sequence continues at coordinate 308 of JBAUBP010000038.1, read as the reverse complement.
TAGTGGAGATACCGGTAAAGGTTAACCAAACAGTTGGCGATATACTTCACGCTTTGGTGGATCGATACCCAGAGTTGAGCGAGGCGATTTGGTATGCCGATGGTTCTCTTGCCGGACATGTGGCTGTGATCCTCAATGGCCGCGACATCCGGCACCTTGACGGTGTGGATACGCCTCTCACTGATGACGACACATTGGACCTGTTTCCCCCAGTTGGAGGAGGAGTGAGCCAAGGAGAAAACACACTCGTGACGCTCAACGTATGCAGTTGCTTTCACCAAGATTTGAGGGAAGGTTGAATAGATTTT
>JBAUBP010000037.1:0-1955 GCA_049676905.1 Bathyarchaeia archaeon | reverse complement strand
ACATAGGAGAGTGCTCGATGTATTCTTGATTCTAGCGGAATAAGACCGAATATTTATTTTCATATTCTCAGCTAGCCAGGATCGCACTTGTCTCTAAAGTGAACATTTCCAGCACCACCCGGGCTTTGAAACAGGGTGAGGAATTGGGTCGTTTTTTCGTGGATCCTTTTCTAAGAGTCTAATTCATACTTAACTAACTGTCCAGTTTTTGGGGTCCACTACAGTTTGCAGTGTTCCCCAAGTGTTCCCCAAAATCTGGACAGTATACTAAACAGGAATTAGACTCAAGGAAAGGAATCCACAATTACAAAACACCGCAATTTCACACCGGACTTCAAAGCACAGGTTGAGCTATAAATGCTCAAGGAGCAGAAGAGTGCAGCCCAGGCAAACCAAGAATAAGGGATAAGAGATTCAGTCTTATCAAGTTGGAAACAAGAATTTTTCAAATGCTCTGCAACGTTGTCTGAGTAAGACACAGCCACTACGATCTGGATTAGTGCATCACCGATTTGGAATGCATGGTGGGACACATGGCGAAGGAGATGGAAATGACAAAGAAAATTTTTTATGGAACCACTATAGGTGCTCCATAGTGAGCTTGTATATCCTTCAAGGATTACGTCCACCGTGAAGATTTGTTGCACCCTGAATTGAGAGGGAAGTTACATTCATTCTATTTCATAATTATGAGAGGTTATATTGGATTCGTCCGAGTCTACATCAACCACAACGGGATTTGTAAAGCCTAAAGCGGTCTACGATCGCATCGAACTACCCATTATCTTTCTAATCGTACTGGTTGCCCTGCTCGTGAGAACGATTCATCTTGATGGGATGGAGTTCAAAGGAGATGAAGCTTTCAATCTGATGAAAGCTCGGGAGCTCGCTGAACTGCAAAGATTCCCGTTAAGGTCCGCGACTAGCTCAACGGGCATTCCGGAACCACCTATTTTCATGTATCTCCTATCTATACCACTGGTCTTCTCTGACGACGCAGTCTTTGTAACCGGCTATATCGCTCTCATCAACGTTTTGGGGGTGGTGTTATGCTTTGTGCTGGTCAGACGCTTTGTGTCAAGAAGTGCTGCGCTTGTCGCCGCAGCCCTGTATGCAGTAAGTCCATGGCAGGTACTTTTCTCACGAAAGATCTGGACTCAAAACTTATTGCCCCCATTCGTCCTGTTCTTCCTCTTACTTCTGTTCGAATCTGTCTACCGGAAACGTCCGCATCTCATAATCTTCGCTCTTGGACTTCTTGCGATCATTCTACAACTTCACCTGTCTGCAATCCACTTGGTGCCTTTCACGTTTTTATTTCTCATTTGGCATCGACAGAATATAAGCCTTCGGTACATTTGTATTGGCATTGCCTTAGCATCGTTACTGTTTGTGCCTTATATCATCGACATAATTTACAGCGATTTTGAGGCAATCCGTACTGCTTTCGACCAGGCGAGCAAACCATTCGTCCTTAGACCTAAGGGTATCACGTTACCTTTTCAATTGGTCACCACAAATGGCTTCGAGTATTCGCTTGGTGCCAGCTACGAAGACTTTACCCGAAACGCGCCAAGGTTAGCGGCACTTGATTATTCAATGATGGTGTTATGTATTGTTGGTTTAGGGATTGCCCTTTTTAATCGTTCATCAGCAGTACGGGTGCTTGCGCTGTATACGTTCATCAGTCTTGGGTTCTTTGTAGTATTAAACAAGACCGAGCTTTACGCCCATTACTTTAACTCACTGCTTCCAGTATTATTTATATTGTGTGCATTACCAGTCGCGGCTATATTTAGCAAAGGGATAAGTTTGTGGAAATGGCTCTCCGTTTTTGGATTTACTGCCCTCCTCGTCTACCAACTCTCTTTTACAATCTCGTTTCTGGGGTTCATAAATCGTACTGATTGTATATGGGGCGATTATGGTCCGCCGTATCGTGCCCGGGTTGAAAG
>JBAUBP010000036.1:0-2026 GCA_049676905.1 Bathyarchaeia archaeon | reverse complement strand
ACATAGGAGATTAATTGAAGAATCATTCAAAGATGGAAAGATTAAGATCTTATCTGCAACTCCAACTCTAGCAGCAGGAGTAAATTTGCCTGCAAGAGCTGTTCTCATAAGTAACTATAGAAGATATGACCCAAAATCCTGGAGCGAAGAGATATCCGTTTTAGAATATAAACAATTGTCGGGCAGAGCGGGACGACCCAAATATGATAAAGTCGGAGAATCGATTCTTATCGCAAAGACATCGGTTGAAAAAGAACGATTAATGGAGAAGTATGTACGCTCAGAACCTGAGAAGATATGGTCAAAACTCTCAATTGAGAACGTTTTAAGACCTCACGTCCTTTCAACCATTGCAACTGGTTTTGCCTATACAGAAGAAGACCTTTACGACTTCTTTTCTCAAACTTTTCATGCCCAACAATATGATTTCAAAATGCTCCAAAGCAAAGTTGGGAAAATTCTAAGATTCCTTTTTAATGAAGAAATGATTACTATGGAATCCGGCAAATTATTAGCCACTCCATTCGGTCGAAAAGTCTCCGAACTCTATATAGACCCGGTCTCAGCGGTCATCATTAGAGACGGACTTTATAATAGACCTGACAAACTCACTGACATTAGTATTCTTCAATTAGTATCGCATACTCCTGATTTATCCCCTAAATTATACCCTCGAGGTAAGGAAAGCGAGCAACTAATTGCTTATGCAAGCGAACATTCGAGCGAACTGATTTACAAACAACCTGACCCATGGAATTCAATGTATTCATACGAGCAAAATCTTGATGACTTCATTTCAGAGATTAAATGTGTCGCCGTGATGAATGATTGGATTCAAGAGATTACCGAGAACGATCTTTTGGGAAAATATAAAGTTGAACCAGGAGATCTGTTAAGATTAACTCAGACAGCTGAATGGTTAATTTTTGCTTCGAATCAACTTGCCAGACTATTTCAACACAAAGATTTGATGAGAAAGTTTCCGATTCTACGTCTCAGAATTCAATATGGAATAAAAGAGGAATTGATTGAGCTAGTCGGACTCCAAGGCATAGGCAGAATCCGTGCAAGAATGTTACATAAAGCTGGTTTTCATAAAATTGTCGATATCAGAAAAGCCCCTCTCAAGTCTCTTGTATCAGTTCCCGCTATTGGAACGACACTAGCAAAAAATATCAAAAAACAAATAGAAGAAAAAGCACCCCCCGGATAGTTGCACACACCGAAAGAAATGCGTGGTTCAAATTTGGATACTCTCAAACGTGCACAAAATAATGATGAGTTGAGATAATTGATAAGACAACTTACATTAATTGGCCTTATCACAATTCTATGTTCCAGTCAGATTTTGTTTGTTTACGGCACAATTCCAAGTTTTCCTGATCTTGTTTGGGTCGGTCCATTGCGTTTGAAAGCTCCGATCAGTATTCAGATACTTACATGGGAACTCATGAGTGATAGAGAAGTATTGGTTACAATTCCTGAGGCAAATTCAACTTCTACCCAATCTATTCCGTATGAGATTTTGAATGAGCCTACAAACATTACCGTAGTAATGTCACAAGCCCCGCTTGAATATCATGTTAAAATTACTGCTCAATGGATCGAAAAGATAGGGCATCCAATAAAAATAGTAATTTCTGGTGGAGGAGAAGTATATCAGACTACAATTGCACATATTAGAAAAGATAAAATAACAATACAATTTTTCATTATCGCAATTGAAGATCGGTCTTCTACAATTGATAACGCACTTTATTCATTCATAATAGGACTCTCTATAGGCGCAGCCATAGTTGGGATTAGCGTATTGATTTTTCGAAAACGTTATCGATCAAAACTATCTCTTACCACTAACGCTCACACTCGTTAATTACTTTCTAATTCGGACTTGGTTGTGGCAAGAGCATTTTTAATTAGCTTCGATGTAACTCCCAAATATTTTGAATTATCTAACACTTGTTCAATTTCATTTTGTGAGATCAATTTTGAAATATTTTCTTCTTCCATTAAAACTGTAGTGAAT
>JBAUBP010000035.1:0-1670 GCA_049676905.1 Bathyarchaeia archaeon | reverse complement strand
TCAATTAGGCCATTCAATTTAAAGCCCAGATAACCTTCGCCGGTTTTTTTATGACTGGTTATTTCTCTTGTAATGCGTTTTAATATTTCATTTTTCAATAATTTTGGAGCTACAATTAGATATTTATAATCCTCTTCATAAGCACCACCACTTAATAGGTCGAAAAGGTTTGAAACTTCTATTCCTATTTTTGCATTTGAAGTAAGATATGATATGTCGCCATAAATCCTTGTAGTAAAAGCATTATAGTTACCTGATCCAATATTCGAAAATCGAGTTATTTTTTTATCCTTTTTTCTTTCTATGAGAAGAATTTTGGTATGTATTTTCAATTTTGGGAAATTATATATTACATTCACTCCAGCCGCTATTAATTTATGAGTCACATTGATGTTGTGTTCTTCATCGAATTTTGCTTTGAGTTCAATAAATGCTGTTACCTTTTTATCGTTTCTTGCTGCATCAATTAAGATGTCCATTATTGGCGTTTTTTTGTCTATTCTATAGAGAGTAATATAGATCGAAGTAACATGTGGATCTTTTGCTGCTTGTCGCATCAAGGTTAGAATTATTTCAAAACTGTCATATGGATAGTAGAAGACATAATCTTTTTTCTGGATTGTTTTGAATAGATCCTTATCGGGCGATAATTCTTTAGGAATGTGTCTATGGAACGCAGTATCTTTTAGGTCTGGTCGACTAATTTTTAATAATTGCCAAAAATCCACTAACCCTAATGGACTATCGAGTTCATACATGAGATAACTCTGTAGACCGAACATGTTTGCTAGAATCTCTCTCAGATCATCTGGCATTGAATCGTCAACTTCAAGTCTAATGGGGAAACCAATCTTTCTGGCTTGCAGACTTTTCTGCATAATTTTCAAGAAATCAGAGGTTTCATCTACTAGAACTTCTATCTCCGCGTCTCTTGTTAATCTAAAAGGATATGCTGCCGTTATTTCCATTTCTGGAAGTAAAATGTCTAGGTTATTTATCACAACATCTTCAAGGAGCACATACTCAATTTTCCGTTTTTTCTCATCTGTCTTTAAAGTATCAGATTCACCCGGGAGCGCCACAAATCTTGGTAGTCGATCGTTTGGCACCTCCACTAGAAAATATCGTTCCTGTAGAGTCTGATCCTTAACTACTACGAACAAGTTGATACGTAAGTTAGGAATAAACATGTGAGCAAAATCTTCATTCGGATTCTCAATAATTGGAAAAATTTTTTTTTCAAAAAAATCTCTTAGATTTAATCTGTCCTTCTTATTGAGATCCTTTAATCGTTTTATGTGAATATTTTCACTCGTAAGGGTTGGTTTTATTTCATCACTCCAACATGAATAATGCTTCTTTAGAAGTGGAATTATTTCTCTCCTGGTTGCTTTAAGTTCATCAAAAGCACTCATTCCATCCGGTCTTCTCTCGACAGCACCCTTCTTAATTTTTTTTTGCATACGCGATACTCTTGTCATGAAAAATTCGTCAAGGTTGCTTCCACATATAGCAAGGAACTTTACTCTTTCCAATAACGGATGCGAAAGATCTCTGGCTTCCTCAAGAATTCTATAGTTGAATCTGATCCAGCTAACTTCTCGATTGATAAATAATTTAGGATTGTTCAGAGAAATCTGTTCTGTTTCTAAAGATGTATCTTGGCGGTC
>JBAUBP010000034.1:0-10163 GCA_049676905.1 Bathyarchaeia archaeon | reverse complement strand
GCTTTTGAACTCATGTCAAAAATAAATCTGCAGCCAATTGGAGAAAATTAAAATGGTGAGAAAACCCAACAAACTAAGAAAAAAATTAAAAGAAGGCAAGGTAGTTACAGGGAGTGTTATATATTCGTGGAGCCCAAATGTCATGGAGATTGGTGGTTATTGCGGATTGGATTTTATACGCATTGACAATGAACATGCCTGGCGCCAGGACAAATCTGCAGAGCATCTCATTCGGGCTGCAACGATTTCCAATGTAGTTCCTCTTATTCGAGTGGATCGAGATAATCCTTATCTTATTCGAAAAGCCTTGGAAATCGGTGCTGGTGCGATCCTTGTACCCAATCTTCACACTCCAGATGAAGTTAGGAGCGTTGTTAAGGCTTCAAAATTTCCTCCGCTCGGGATTCGCGGGTATAGCGGTAGTTGTTGGTCTGCGGGATGGGGTACTCAAGCTGGTAAGGAATGGATCCAATGGAGTGACACAGAACCTATGATTGGAGTGATGATCGAGAACGTAAGCATCATGGATCACCTCGATGAGATTTTATCTATAGAGGGACTTGACTACCTCTATTTTGGACCTTCTGATTACTCCATGTCACTTGGCTTAGGCGAGCCAAAAAAAAATCATCCTGACGTTCAAGATGCTCTCAAGACAATTGTAGATGCAGCAAGAAAATATGGTGTACACGTTGCGTTTGGCGTAGGAACCGATTTGGAAGAAATCCAAATGTATATAGATATGGGGATAAACATGTTGGAAATCGGCAATGATCTGAATATCCTAAAATCTGTATGGGAAAGTACAACTAGCTCAATTAAAAACATGGTTTGATTAGACAGAACGAAAATTTTGTCGTATCTCTAAATTTATAACGAAAAAATTATATATTATTTATTAGGCGACTTCTTTCAGGGAATCTTCAAAAATAGAGAGGCCAATATCTATCTCCTCCCTTGTTATGATCAATGGAGGCGCAAGCCTCAATGAGGATTCTCCCGCCCCTAGCAAAAGCAAACCTTTTCGGAAAGCTGTATCAATGAGCTTATCTCTTTTCCCTGAAGCAGGTGTTTTTTTGGAATCTTTAACAAGTTCGATCCCAATCATTAATCCTAATCCTCTAACATCTCCAATAACAGGATTTATTCCCTTGAGATATTCAAGCTGCTTCTTCAAATATTGGCCTTGAATGCGAGTATTTTCAAGGAGATTATTCTTCTCTATGTACCTCAACACTGCTTTGGCTGCTTCCATTATAATTGGGCTCCCATTCAATGTTCCTTCGTGAGCTCCCTTTTCCCAATTCATTATTTCTTCTCTAGCAACAGTCGCACCTGCAGGAAGTCCATGTGCCATAGCCTTCGATACCGTGATTATATCGGGTTCAATGCCAAAATATTCCGAGGCAAACATCTTCCCAGTTCTCCCAAATCCTGTTTGGACCTCATCCACGACAAGTAGAATCCCAAAGTCCTTTGCAATTCCAGCTAACGTTTTTAAAAAATCCTTGGGAGGAACAACATAACCGCCTGAACCTTGTATTGGCTCAACTAGAATAAAGGCGGTTTCATCAGGAGGAACAACTTTCTTAAACAAGACTTCAGTTAGGTAATTCATACAGTACAAGCCACATGATGGGTAATCTTTGTCAAAAAGACATCGATAACAGTAAGGATAGGGTACAAAATGACAAATTTGATAGAGGGGTGAAAATCCCCTTCTGGAGGCCAAATCTGTTGTTGTGAACGCCATTGCTCCTATTGTCCTCCCATGAAATCCGTTAATATACCCTATTCCGTATGGCCTTCGTGTATGCCATTTAGCCATCTTTATGGCTGTATCAATTGCTTCGCTTCCACTGTTTGTAAAAAACACTCTTTTTTTGAAACGACCAGGTGTAACAGATAAAAGCATCTCAGCATACTCAACTTGAGGGACTGTGTAATAATCGAGACTATTCACAAAAATTAGCTTCTCGAGCTGTTCTTGAATCGCTGCTATAACATCAGGATTTCTGTGCCCTATTCCCGCCACCGCGATCCCAGATCCAAAATCGAGATAAACATTCCCATCCACATCTTCAACATATATTCTTTCTGCTTTATACCCAACAAGTTTGGAAGTTCTCGTTAAAGAAGGAGAAAGCATACTCTCATCTCTTTTGATGATTTTTCTCGCATTCGGACCCGGTGGTTCAATGATAATCTTTGGCCTATTGTATTCCATGAATTGCTCCTAAATATGTTTTTGCTTATGATAGAAAAAGCACAGAAACTTATTGACTCCTGTATCCTTTTAAGAGAAAAACAATTTGATCTCAACTCCTTGCTTTTAGCCAGCTTTGCGAGAAATAATCCCTCTTATCATAAATTGCTTTGAAATTTTTAGTTCTGGTCTTAACCGGTTCTCTTTATTTTTTCCTCAGAGCAATATTTTATGCCAATGCTTTTAAAAGCCCTGTTCTTTCATTGAATTGTTCAATAAGCAAGTCAATTTTATCAACCTGATTATGCATTCTTTCCCAATATTCTGGATAATTATACCATTGCTCATTTAATTCGGTCAGATTCTTACTCTGTTGCTCGATCCATGTGAAATATTTCAAGTTATGGATATGAAGCTTCTCATAATATGTGAGTTCCCGTATATGGTCAATAGATTCGCCCATTAGATAACGGTGATAATCTTTTGCTGCTTCTATTTCAGAATAAGAACCCCGAGTGTTTCTCATTTCTATCAATCTCGTTTTATAGAGATCCATAAAATCAGTCCAAACGGTGAACACAATGTCTCGTTGGGTTAGCTGATAATACTTAGAAAACTTGATTGCACATAACAAATTCCCTATACTGGATATTCCAAGCCAAGGGAGCTTTTCAATAAGCTCATTCTTTATCCCTTTTTTCTGTAAGTAGAACCATCCTTCTTGTTCGTTGAAAAGACGGATGATGTTCATACAAGCATTATCGTCGACGGCAATAACCATGTCTGTATTTTTGACGTTATGAATCCAAGGGACATGTTTATCCCCGATACCCTCGATGCGATGGTCTCCATAACCTGCACGCAAAAGGGTAGGACATTGCAAGGCTTCACCCACTACAATCTTACTTGAAGGGAAAATATTTTTGAGATAATCGCCAGCTCCCAATGTCCCAGAAGAGCCACTTTGGACCACAAACCCTGCATAACGATCATTGTTATCCATGATGTCTTCAAGCACTTCTTCAATAGCATGCCCTGTCACCTCATAATGCCAGAGATGGTTCCCGAATTCATCAAATTGGTTAAAGATAATGACATCTTCACGAGTCTTTTTCAGTTCCCAACATTTGTCAAATATTTCTTTGACATTGCTTTCACATCCTGGTGTAGCGATCACCTCACCTGCAACCTTTGATAGCCATTCGAAGCGTTCTCGACTCATCTCTTCTGGTAATATGGCGATTGAATCACATGCAAGTAGCGTCGCATCATATGCTCCTCCCCGGCAGTAATTTCCTGTTGAGGGCCAAACAGCTTTTTGATAGGTAGGATCAAATTGTCCGGTGATTAAACGAGGAACTAGACATCCAAATGTCGTACTCACTTTATGAGAGCCTGTCGGAAACCATTTCCCGACACAGGCCAATATCCGGGCGTCGACTCCAGAAATTTCTGAGGGAATTTCCATATAATTCACATCACCAAATCCACCTCCACAATCAACTGGCTCATTTTTCCACGTGATACGAAAAAGATTAAATGAGTTGATATCCCAAAGGGAAATTTTGCTTAACTTTTTCTTGATTTTTTCTGGTATCAAGTCTGGATTTTTCTGCTGATGAAAGGTAGGAATGATGACGTTTCTTTCACGGGCTCTCTGTATTGTTCTTTCTAGTTGTTTTTCATTGATTGTCAAATCTATCATTTTTGATATACCTTAAAAGATTGGACATTCTCTCTACCTAATATTTTTCCTGGATAAAACATAGCCTTCAATGTAAGCGGCTATCTTTTTTCTCCATTTTGCAAATATTGTCTCAGCATTCTATATCTTCTAATAACTTTTGTTTGAATAAATATTATATATTTTGAATTAATATTATATATAATATATAATTAAATGCCAAGTTCAGAAACCATCGATTTCGAGTTTTAGCTGTTTTTTTGTCTAATACATCGTCCTATGAATTACATTCAATGAAAATGAATCTTAGAATCGTAAAAATTGCTAAAGGGAGGTTTCCATCATGCTAAAACTAGTTCCAATCATCGTTCTAATTATGAATATGACATTATCTTTTGCTTGTAATTCATCAAAAAAGGATAATGAGGAAGTTGAATTAAAAAATGATTATGAAGACCTCGTGAGTCTATTCCAAGAATTCCGTAGAATTCAGAGGCCAAAGCTGATCAATGGTGCGCCTGACTATACAACATCGACAATGGAGCTACAGAGACGGGAATTGAGAAAACTCCAATCCCGCCTGGCCATGATAGATCAAAACGGTTGGCCTATTCCTCAACGCGTCGACTATCTTCTGGTCCTGGCAGAAATGAACGGATTGGAATTTGATCACAGAATTCTTCGTCCGTGGGCACGCGATCCTGGCTTTTACATCACAACTTATCTTGGATTCGGACCAAGTATGCAGGGGACATTAAGGATCCCCAAGCTCCCTTTATCTGCTGATAGAATTGCCGAGTTCCAAATGAAGTTGAAGGCAGTACCGAAAATCTTAGAACAAGCTAAAGGAAATCTGACTGAGGCTGCAGGCGATCTTGTTCGACTCGCCATTTATGCCAAAGAAAAAGAGAGTGCAGTTTTCCAAGACCTTGCGTCCGATTTGGCTAAACATCACCCTGAGTTAGTGACTGACGCAGAGCGAGCCAAAGCAGCTTGTGATGACTTTCACGATTGGCTCAAAGAAAACAAAAGTCGAATGACAGCGAATGCCGGTATTGGGATTGAAAATTATGATTGGTACATGAAGAATGTGCAGCTCTTTCCCTATTCCTGGGATGAGTCATTATTGCTTAGCCAGCGTGAATATGAGCGCGCATTGGCTTTTTTGAAGCTTGAGGAAAATAAAAACCGAAAACTCCCTCAGATTATGCCTGTAAAGACCAAAGAGGAATGGCAGCATCTTGCCCAGATGGTCAATAAGCAACTTATGGAATTTCTGCGTAGCGAAGAAGTTTTTACAGTCCCTGACTATCTCGCGCCAGGGGAGCCAAAACCATATATTCCACCCGGTCCAAAACGTAGATTTTTTGATAAGGCTAGGTACCGCGATCCTCGTCCACTAAGAGCCCACAATCTTCCTGGCCATAGATTGGATGGCCTGATGCATCAGCGTGACAAACATCCGATAAGGGGTACAAAGCGCCTCTATTTCATTGATGGCATCCGCGCTGAAGGCTGGGCAACTGGCTTGGAAGAGATGGTGCTGCAATTGGGCTTTCTTGATAAGTTCCCAAGAACAAGAGAAATCACGTATGTTTTGTTAGCTAATCGTGCTGCTCGGGCAATCGCAGACTTAAAAATGCATAGCAATGAATTCAGTTTTGAAGAGGCTTTCCAGTACTTGATTGAAGCAACTCCTTACTGGCTAGAAAAAGATGACCTTGCTGCCTGGTTTGATCTAGAGCTCTATTTACGCCAGCCAGGGTACGGCATGGGTTACTTATTAGGCAAAATTCAGCTCGAACAGTTGCTCAGCGACGGCGCGAAACAATGGGGAGAAATGTTTAGCCTCCGTCAGTTTCATGATAAGTTCTTAGAAGCTGGAATGATCCCCATCAGCTTGATCCGCTGGGAGCTGACTGGACTGGATGATCAGATTAAGAAAATTAGTAATTTTGAATAATCGTGTTTAAAACGAGATATGCATTTCTTGTTTTGCCACATGTTTTTGTAAATATGATTCTATTAATATAAAAAAGGAGAATTTTATGCGCTTACTTAAGACTGCTTTGGGCTTCTTAATATTAATTCTAATGGTTGGAACTGTTCTCCATTTGGCCTTTAGCCAACAGATCAATCAATCACACATCCCAAGGGACACTGGAGACGAACTCCTAAATCAAGGGCCAAAGAAAGAGGCCGTAGCTGAAAAAGTAATGGTGAGCACGCAATCTGTGTTTGCCACCGAGGCGGCACTCAATGTGCTCTACAATGGAGGAAACGCTGTGGATGCAGCCATCACTTCGGTCTTCCTCCAGCATGTCACTGAATACAATCAGGTTATGCATTTTGGCTGCTTGGCAGGTTTGTATTATGAAGCAAAAACCGGAAAATATCACGCGTTTAATGCAGTTGGAGAGAGGCCTCTCGCAAGTCGAAGTGAACATGGCGACCCTATGAAAGTCTCTATTGGGGGGACTGTAAGAGGATTAGAGGATCTTTGGAAGCGCTTTGGCTCCCGGCCTTGGGCCAGCTATCTGGAGCCAGGGATCGCCGCTGCCGAGGAGGGCGTACTTATGACTTCTTTCATGTATGCCCAGATCTACCACCTGTTTGAGGGCAAGGACATATCGAGGGGCAGGGGAGATCTGGCACAAAACAAAGAGGCGAGGAAGTTCTATATGCCAGACGGTTTTTTGATACCGGTGGGAAAGCGGTGGAGGATGCCAAAGCTAGCGGAGCATCTACAAAAGGTTGCCTCAAAGGGGGCAGACTATCTTTACACAGGAGAGTGGGGGCAAAAGTTTGTAAAAGAGGCAAACAGAGTCGGTGGCCGTGTGACGATGGAGGACATGGCGGATTACAAGGTGCTGTGGACGGAGCCACTGCGGTTCTCCTACAGGGGATATGAGATTATAACCGAACCGCCACCTGTCTACGGAGGATTAACCGTTTTATACAATCTGAACATCCTAGAGAACTTTGATCTCGAGGCAATGGGGCATTATGTGGAGTCAACAGATACGCTTGAAATCATGGCACGAACGTTTGGGCGAGTATGGTCCGAGGTAAGATGGCTTCAAGACCCTTTGAACTTTCATGTTCCGACTGATCTCTTGCTTTCGAAAGTCTATGGGAAAATGGGAGCGGATTTTGTGCGAAAAACCAGGATGTTATCGAATATTAAGTTTGACTTAAATGAAAAGGCCTTTTTTCAAGAAGATCAAAATGCGCAGTCAACAATGGGAAAAACTTACGAAGCAGAGAATGTCTCCTGTGGAAGCAATGCCTCGGTTATCGTGGATGCTGAGGGGAACTGGATCACTTATCTACATACAGGCCATGGTGGTGCGCCGGGAGTTTTTATCGATGGGGTGAGGGCAACCGGAAGTAACATGCACTCTTCTGTATGGGGAAAAGGCCGGCGTCTTTTATTTCCTTCCGTAGCAACAATCGTTGCAAAAAATGGCAAGCCCTGGATAGCATTAGGTACGCCTGGCTCTCCTCCACAACCAGTAACAGAGGTTTTAATAAACATCCTTGATTTTGGAATGCATCCAAAAGATGCAGCCGACGCTCCTCGTTTTTGGGCATTTCAGAATTTTGATCGGACTATCCAGATCGAATCCAGGATCTCCCCGAAGATACGGGCAGATATGAAAGCACGAGGAATCAAGATTAAAGATCTCACTGATTATAATTGGCACACAGGATCATTCCAAATTGTGTGGTATAACGCAAAGACTGGAAAAATTCACGGCATATCTGATCCACGTAGGTTAGGATATGCGATGGGCTTTTGATCAATACTAGAGGTTTATTTACGCATGGCAAAATTCAGATTTTCTAGTGGAGCCCTAATAAATGATGCCTATGTTTTTATTTTCTTCTTATGTCTTCTTATAAGAAAAAACCTATATCTAAAGAGTGATTATGTGATCGAGAAGCTTTCGTTTCGTATCCACACAATCCGTACAGACATAGGCCACGAGTTCCAAGCACAGTTCCACAAGCACGTTAAGGAGAAGGGTATCAGGATATATCTTAATCAAACCGCAATCGACGGGATAACACCTTACGATGCACTGAGGTCTATGTTAAAATAATAGGAAAAGTCTCCGGCAGAGTATGACATATCATAAAAAATCTATTCCATTTAATATCAGACAAGTTAAAGACGAGGAAGGTCGTTCCAAATGGTAAAGCGACTTAAATATATCGAAAGAAAAGAGGCATTTACTATCCAGATTGATGGCGAATCTGTTACCGCCTTTCCAGGAGAAACACTAGCCACTGCCTTGTTGGCAACAGGTAAAAAAATAATGAGAAGAACTCTCAAAAACAAAAGAGCACGGAGTTATTTTTGTGGTATGGGCATTTGCAATGAATGTCTTGTCAGACTTGAGGATGGAACAAGAGTTAGAGCTTGCCAAACTCTCGCCTATCCATCTATGAAGATCCATACCAAGGAATAGATGTTTTTTAGTAGAGATCAAATGGATAATCGAGATTTTGTAATCATAGGAACAGGACCTGCTGGTATCAGCGCAGCTATTACGGCTGCAAAGTCCGGAATTGAAGTTACGGTTATAGGCGAAGATCCTCGAATAGGAGGACAAATTTTCCGCCAAATCATTCCTCCCCTTCAAGCTCAAAGGCACTATATAGAGACTCAAAATCAAATTCTATTTAAACGACTCAATAAAGAGTTGGAAAAAGTCCATATTCATTTTTTGAGTAATACTGTTGTGTGGGGAATATTCGAGGACAAAATAATTGCCACAGACAGTAAAGATCACGCACTTATAAAAGCGAAAAAATTGCTTATTGCAGAAGGTGCATACGAAACCCCTGTCGCCTTTCCCGGATGGACCATGCCAGGGGTAATGACTCTTGGAGGCGTTCAGATTCTGCTCAAAAGCCAAGGAGTCATCCCTCAAGGAAAAATCTTGATTGCAGGCACAGGCCCTCTTCTCTATTTCACCGCTGCCCAACTAGTTAAAAATGGAGCTAATGTGATTGGCGTGCTGGAAGCCTCTCCATTATCTCAATGGATGAAGTGGATTTTCCGGCTTATACGTAGTCCAAAATTACTGATGAAAGGAATTCAGTATCTCTTAATCCTAAAAAAGCATCGCGTCCCGGTGTATTACAGCCATGTTGTTGTGAAAGCCCAAGGAGAAGAACATCTGGAAAAAATAATATTTGCCAAGGCTGACAAGCATTGGAAGCCCTTGAGCAGAACAGAAAAAACGGTGAACGTTGATATTCTCGGTTTAAACTGGGGCTTTATTCCTTCCACTATCTTTAGCCATATGGCAGGATGTCAACATGAATGTGATCCTTTAATGCGATGGTGGATTCCTAAAACAAACTCAAATTATGAAACTTTAAAAGAAGGAATTTTTGTCGCAGGTGATTGTACGGGAATAGGAGGTGTAAAATCAGCAGTTTTAGAAGGTGAAATTGCAGGGACTGAGGTCTCTTTTCAATTGGGCCGAATTTCAAAATTAATGGCAGACAGACACCAGGCTAGATTAAAAAAAAGCATATCTCATCAAAAATGGTATTATGAGTTCTTAAGAAAAATATATGCATTCCGGCCAGGGCTTCTTCATTTGCTCTCGGATGACACTATAATTTGTCGTTGTGAAGAGATAGATTATAAGACCATCACTAAAATTATTGAAGATGGAGCTCATCATATAGATCAAATCAAGAGGCTGTTGAGGGTAGGCATGGGTAGATGTCAAGGACGGTTTTGCTACCCCACGCTTTTGGGATTGCTTGCCAATATTTTACCCTTAAATGAGTTGCACAAAGAGGATTTCTCAGCCCGTCCTCCAGCAAAGCCAATTCCATTAAAAATCTTATCTAAAGAATCACCGTCAGGAGAGGAGAATAACAAGCTGTAAGGCTTCCAGTATAGAGAGTAACCACTATGATTAAGGATACAGTAGCAATATTTATAAAACATCTTGGCAAACTTACTGAGTTTAGGATTATCGATGCATCGAGCCAAAACACACCTCTAATTAATGGCGCTTTGAGGAGCGCCCTTATCGAGCCACCTGTCATTGCATTTCCCATTCCCTTTGTTTATATTTTTGATTTTTTCACGATTATTGGATGTAAAAGAGCATTTATTTCTCGTGGTCCCTTTTAATAAATCCTCCGCGACATCTAAACCGTCAGTTACGTGGCTTGCAAGATATCAAGGATATTGATAAGGTAATACTGCATTTTAAGCAGTTTTCAGAGGTATTCACCACA
>JBAUBP010000033.1:0-2593 GCA_049676905.1 Bathyarchaeia archaeon | reverse complement strand
AAATGAACAGGTATAGAGAAATAAATCTCATCTCCCCAGACATTATAGGGCAAATTAAAAGGAAGGGCATCATAGATTCTTCTCGCGGTTTCGTTGTCTAAAAGGCTTGCAGTTAATGATATGTTGCCTATTGAAATCTTGATTTTCATTTGATTGAGTCCTTTCCTTATGGGCTAGTATATATCCCCCTTTGTGTTTTCTATTTAATTTTCAGAGTGAGTGCTATTATCTGTAAATTCTCCATTGGCCTGTCTCAATCTTGTTTTGGATTATCTGTACCGCTAATTTGATATAGAGGATTCTTGTGAAGGGGAATAACATACTTATTCCGATTAAGTCCGTGAGAAATCCTGGAGTTAAGAGAGTAAAACCCCCTAATAAAACAAACAGGCCATCCATTAGTTCTTGGGCTGGAAGGCGTCCCTCATTAAGAGCTTGATTGATTTTTCTGATAACAACAAAACCTTGGGTTTTAGCAAGATATGCCCCGATAACAGCTGTAAATAAGATGATAAGCACTGTATTAAAAGCACCTATCATTCCCCCAATCTTAATAAGAAGATAGAGTTCGGCTATAGGAATAATTGTGAATAATATGAAAAATTTGAAAAACATCTTTATTGAGATTAATTAATCCAACAGAATGATTATATTTATCAATTTTTGTTTAATTTTTTAAAAAGTGAGAAAAGAACATAACCTTAAAATATTCTCTAACTGAGGCGCTAAATACACACTGCTCTCCTTTCTTGTTCGGGAAGCCAGGGCGGCAGGGTCTCTGGCTTCCAAGCGGCTTTTTCGTTTCTTATGTTTCGCTCCATTTAAATTATGCAAATTTGTGTAGTTCTAAGATTTCCTTTTTATCCGTTGTTATTGGACCTAGTGATAGCGAGGTGCGGAGCTAAGCGACGCAGAGTTGCCCGAAGCCGACTTATTTTTTCCTTCCCACAATATATCCATACCATATGTAATCACTATATTCTTTAAAAATTTTTGTGTATTCATTCATTGCTTTGCCTAAGTCAGGGCGCAACAAAAGCTTACATCCCATCTTTATCATACCTTTAAGACCAAGTTCTTTCTTCATTATTTTTTTCATATCAGGTATTGTTTCGGAAAAATCTACTGTTTTGACATCATCCATTCCAATCCTTTCATAGAACTCTTTCCAATCTTTGAGTGTCATTGTTCTAAAGCCATCCCAAATATAATAGACTTTATCTATTAATTCTTTTGGTGGTGGCCTTTGCCAAGTCATTTCTAAGTCACCAATGTATCCTCCAGACCTAGTCACTCGAAGAAATTCTGAGAATGCTTTTCCTTTATCCAGAAGTACGGTTGTGCATTCTGCTAGAACAATATCGAAACTTTCATTTTCGAATGGCAAATTGTGTGCATCCGCTCTCCTAAAACTAACCATATCATTTAATCCACTTTTCTTTGCTATTTTCTTTGCATATTCAATCATTCTTTCTGACAAATCTACTCCAATAACTTCGCACTCATATTTTTGAGCAAGATAAAAGGCTGTTACACCCTTTCCAGAGCCTATATCTAAGACTTTATTACCTTTTCCTAGTTCGCATATCCTTGCCATCTCATCAGTTTTTTCTATTCCGCCAGGATGGAGAATTTCTAAACCGCAAGAATACATTATTTCATCAATATCAGCCATTTTTCTCATTTTATTCCTATCCATATATAAATCTTGTCACATGTTGATAAATTTGTCTATTTGCGGACAAGGGTAATCTCAAATAAAAGTAATTGTCCTGGATTGTTCATAAAATATAAAAAACTAGCTCCTCTGGCAGGACTCGAGCCTGCGATTTAGTGGTTAGAAGCCACTCACTCAGCCCGTAACCCAGCCAGCCTCTCCCTCGCATCATCAACCTCAGCTATCCCAGGGTCAGCATCCTTTCTACTTCTCCTCCTCGATCCAGAGATGTTCCATATTCAAGATTGGGAGGGCTCTATGCGGACTGCTCAGCCCCGGATACCTCTATGGGTAACATGGGAATCCCATATATTGGGGTACAAGAATGTCACGCGTAAATCCTCCTGGAAAATCGGCCAGATATGTCTGTAGAAACTATCTTCCAAATCAGGATCAAATGTGTTCCCCGCAGCTTGAAATCGGTCTAGGTATTAAGTTAAGATTTATTTGCCTGCTCTTTCTCCTGGGGGTAGGCCCAGGTTGGATGTTAGTTTTCTACTATAAGAGGGCATGATGGAAAAAACAAATTCAAACCCTAGTAAAAAATTTTCAATTACCTTTAACGTCCCTCTCTTCGTGGCTGCATTGATGCTGGTCTTACAACTTGTTACCGCCTGCAATTACGGTATATTTGGCGATGAGTTATATTTCATTGCCTGCAGTGAGCATCTCGATTTTGGCTACGTGGACCATCCCCCCCTGGCAGCGTTGCTGACACTCCTCAGCCGGATTTTCTTTGGAAGCTCGCTTTTGGCCTTGAAGATATCCCCGGCTCTTGCCGGAGCCGCTGTGGTGCTGCTGGCTGCAGCTATTGCTCGTAATCTGGGAGGGAGCCAATTTGCACAAGGACTTGCTGCACTTACAGTTCTTGTGTCC
>JBAUBP010000032.1:0-2195 GCA_049676905.1 Bathyarchaeia archaeon | reverse complement strand
AATCGCAAGCATTCCTCAAGAAATCTCCTTAGAACACACTTAACTGTTGAGTTACTTTGATAGCGCGCGCTTAGAATACATTAAGTTGTACTAGAGTCTGACCCTTGTCTACTTCTCTTTCAACAGTTAGCCCAAAAGTGTAAAACCCTCTCACCCATTTACGGTTTTCAGCTGGAACTATTGTCATCCAATAGAAACCATGTGGAGAGTATTCCGATTTAACTGTGGAACCAAATTTTTTTATTTCAACAGCTGAACCGCCACGCGCAACATCTATCGTATATATTTTAAAATTCTGTTCAGTAAGGTCTGTTACGGGCTCTCCACTAAAATCTGTGACAGACACGTAGATCCTATTTCCTCCATTAGTATCAACACGCCCTTGAACCATTTTGGCTCTTGCTTCTATTACGAATCTTGCCAAGACATCTCCTCCATAAATAATTAAGATAAGGTAATATACAATATTATTCCAGGTTTATTTTAATGAAGCGCCGCTAGTCATAACATTTTTTAGCGCGCGCTTTAGCGTCCTAATGTTATCATGGCGTGATCTTTATCGAATGGCTCAAGCCTGATGACTTCAGATACATGAAATCCGCAGTTTTCAAGTATTTTGATTTCCTTTTTGAAAATATCAGTTGGTCTTTGTGTAACATCAATACTTCTTGACTTGATAACAATGATTGCTCTTCCTTTTTCCTTAAGGTATACATCTGCATTATCTGAGAATATGTTGGCTTGATTAGGCTGTGCCACATCAGAATATACTGAATCGACAATACGGACAAGTAATCTATATTCAGCGGGTACCCTCGCATCTGCTAAAATCGGTCTAACATTGGAACGGTTTCTGCATACTTTCTCTATCAGATCTCTCATGCTTCTCTGCGAGAACTCAACAGCGTAAACTTCGCCTGTGTTTCCTGTTATATCGCTCACATGGCTGACGGTAGTTCCAGATGCTGCTCCAAGATAGAGTATTCTTTCTCCCTGTTTAATCGGTAGCTCATGCAGCCCTTTTTTTATTGCAGCAGCTAATTTACTTCTGTATGGATCCCAGATCCTGTATTCGATATCATTATACTGTACTAACTCTTCCCCATAAACGCTTGTTCCCGGAACCATGTTTCTGGTTGCAAGTTTCTCTTGGCCTCTTGTTTTCACGAGGAATACGTTTGGAAAAATATCATGTTCGTGAACCTCGACTTCTACCATATCTCTTTTTCACCTGAGGTGCGGAAGGGTATTTTTTTTGAATTTCTAAAATTCTCTTTTCTATATATTTCACTAGTTGGTCGCCTATGAACTCACCGTCAAAAGAATCTATTCGGGCTGCTATCGAAAGCTTACTTGAAAGCAGTCTTGCTATCTTTCCCCTTTGCCATTTGGGAGCAGTATGTAATGCTTGATGTTGGAAAATAATTCCATGTTTTGGTGGTCTTGAACCAGTTTTAAGAGATCTAAAGAGAGCTTTTTCTGCTCCCAATACTTGAATTGTGCTAGAGGGCATCATAGCCAATCTTTCTAAGCTTCCAGCTATTGATATGATTCTGGCTGACATAAGTGGACCAAGGATTGCTGTTAAATTTGGAGCTATCTTTTTCATTAGTTCTTCGAGAAATTCTTCAGTAGTTTTTCTGAGCCTAAAAAGTTGGATGGTATTTTTTGAGAGGCTTTGAACCGTTTCCAAATCGCTTGGATTAGCGGAATACCCAATAGAATTCTCAGCTTTTTCAGATATCAATTTAGCTTTTTGCTCAGGTATCCCTTCAGATTCAAGTTTGTCAATCTTATAACTTTCTCTATCTCCCAAGTCTGATACTAGTCTTGCATACGTTTCATGTTTATCTACCAATTTTTCTAGTTCCGGAAAGTGCAATCCGTACCATTCACGAACTCTGCCTGAAAAAAGGTTTAACGTCTTATCTAGATCATCCAGAGTGCGAATTGCTTGAATTGCATGTAGATCTTTCTTCTGGGTCTCAGATGTTACGGCTTCTTCTGCTATTGCAAGAGTGACCCTGCTTATGAAATCCTGAAAATCCTGACGATCACTAAATCTTCCCAGTTTAACTGTAGTTACATCCAATTCTTCTCTGAATTTCTGAATTACACTTGACTCATTGAATTCCATGCAATTGAAGTTTTTAATCTTTGATATTTTAGAAGCCAGAATTCTGTCTTCGATAACC
>JBAUBP010000031.1:0-4469 GCA_049676905.1 Bathyarchaeia archaeon | reverse complement strand
CCTACGTTATTCATCAACGATGAACCAAATTGGATATGTTATCCAGGTTCACCATTTGACTGTGAACCGGAACCTAAAGATTTTAATCCTAACTGCCAATAGCATAGAATTTTAACCTCCAAGAATGGACGAGTAGAACATCGAAGATTTCAACCATAAAAAATGCCACCCAACCCCACATGCACCAGATAAGGCTTCGCTCTAGGGTGTGCGGCGCGATTTGCAAATACTCACTCTGGTAAAAACAGTGCTCAGTCACCATCGCTTGCTTCTCGCCACCGTGATCGTTTTGTTGTGGGATACTTCGCCCACCAACCCTACCCTTGGGTCATGCTTCTTGTCCCCGCCGGTCGCCCAGATGCATTGGTTGCCTGCTACCTGGTCGCCTGACCGTTACCAGGATCGGACTTTCACTGGCTAGCAGACGACAGCTTTCAGGACAAACCGTGCAGGGTTAGGCTTCCTCGTGCTTATGAGATTCACATTGATTGCAGAAAAATAATTTGTCGATTAACAATGTCAAAGAAATGTCCTCTAGTCAAATCCCGAATCTCGCCTGAATAATTCCGCGATACACTAATTGAATACGTTATCAGATTAAAAAATGAAATCATAGACACTATCGATTTGCGATCAGCCGACCAATTGAGCGTGATAATGTGTCCTAATCGCCGCTGTCCCACATCAGATTCGTCAGCCAATATAGGTCTAGGAAGAATACTAACAAGAGGATAAGAAGGCTGAACTCCTTCACGTATATAAGAACGGATTACGTCAAATTCAGTTTGCCTTGCAAGGACAGCGCCTTGCCAATAGGCAAAATAATTAAAAGCAGTCTTGGCTATTGCTCTAAACAAAATAGTATCAATATATCCTTCAACTTCGACATTCCACGCATTTTTGGTTGGCTCAAGATCTTCTGCATCTCCCCAAGATCGAAGGATGATACCCTTTGTAGTAAGAATTTTCTTTGCTCGCTCTGAACTTATACCAAGTGCTCGAACTGCGTTACGTCTGGTCAAATCAAACCCTTGTTCCTCAAGCTCCGATTTGTGGGGAATTTTATCTAATGGGAAATATGAATATCGAGTATTTTCAGGATGAAAAAAGCCGATCTGACGAATAGGACGGATCATAAGTTTATTTGTATCAGGTGAATACTCAAGGTAGACAAGTGCTCCTTGGAATTGCCCTTCTGAAACCTTTAGAGTTAGGCGAGATCTCTGACCTAACGATTTGAATTCACTAGGTTGTTTTACCCCATGATCGAATCGAGATAAACCCTCGAATGTGTCCCGGGCTAAATCGATTTCAAGGTTATCTCCGAAATATTGGTTGCAGTCATCACAGACATGTTGGTTGAGTGTAATATTGTCAACAAATGTACCAAACGATTGAGGTATGACATGTTCGGTTTTTAAATAGCTAGATAAAGGTTTGATCTGCATACAGTATACGCATTGGATTTCAGTCATTATTATTCTCTTACAACCAGTACCAAAAATTCGTGTCGCTTTCCCTCTGCTCGGAGCACAGTCGCCTGCAATTAGGGTTAGGTGTTCTAACTTTCTGTCACAATCAACCCACTCCGAATTGCTGTCCTTATTCTATCAAGACTTGCCTTGCGAAATTCCCGATATTTCTTGTGATATCGCCAACCAGTTGGAAAAGTCAAGAAAATGGGAACGTATCTATCTATGCCTTTTAACTGGCTCTGAATCAGTTCACCTTCTTTAAGGCGTTCTATGTAACGTTCAACTTGGTCATTTGACACGAGATTGAATATTCCCTTATTGAATGTGACCACCACATCCACAGATGTATCTTGAATTGTCTTCTTAAATTCATCATTTGATTCCGGTTCAATGAATTGGTTGAAATACACCGTTCCAAATATTTTTATGATGTCAACTGGTAAATCAGTTGGAAAGGCATAATAACAGTAGAAGATCAATTCAAAGGGTCCTCGATATTTAACTTCGACAAAATTTTTCGCAAGTTGCTTTGAACTAAGATTTCTTTCCTCGGTCGACAGCCAGCTTGCATCTCGCATTACTGGCCAGAAAAGGTTCTCCCGTCCTTTGGTATTTCGTGAAAGGAACATGCCTTGATGAACGGAGTGTGGATGAGGGTTTGAGAACAGAAGCATGACACGTGGTCGATTCGTTGAGGCAGCTGGAATCAGTCTTTCCGTAGTAAAAGTGACGCTTCTTTCTAAGTCGTTGAAGTTGATCAGATTTGGATATTCCCAATATTTTTCTAGCATATGAAATGCACGTTCCTTAATACTTTCATATGCTTCACTCAATAGATAAGTTCTCTGAAAATTAATGCTGGACATTTCAACCCTTCTACTTATCGCATGCTAGTTTCAAAATTGAACACCTCACGGATGAGCTCAGCGGCGCGCTTCACAGCATCAGCTACAGCGGGGGTTAGAACGCCGAGTGTATGATGATGAAACATATCTAACCACAAATCCAAAGCACAAAACTTACATCCTCCTTATTGATCTCATTTTGATCAATAAGATTATACCCGGACAAATCCAAAGCCATTCTGAGCGTCTTAAGAGCCGCGATCGATCCTGGTACTGCTTTGTCTTTCACAAGGATAAGCTTTCCATCAGGTTTCAGGATTCTTCGAATCTCCTTTAGACCCTGGTTAACATCTTTCCAATGATCGATGGAGTCAAAAGCGAAAACAAAATTGGCAAAATCATCATCGATAGGTAGATCCTCAGCTGATCCGACTTTGAATGTAATCAGTTTTTGAGTTGAGTGATTTTCTGTCAGCTCCCGGGCAATCTCAATCATTCTTGGGACTGGATCGATTCCGATGAGATTTCCATCTTTAACCTTTTGAGCGGCATAACGGAGTGCTGATCCGGTACCACAGCCTACATCAACTATGGAGATATGATTCGGTAGATCCAAATAATCCACAGCTAATCGATTGGTGGGATAATCACCATAGTTGGCTGCATACCATTCAGCTGTTTCAGAATTCCATTCGGACATAATAGACCAATACTAAGTCGTTCTAACTGGTTGATAACCAAACATCATAATGCTCTATTTCAAACAAACACTTACTATACGAATCAATGATTGTGCAACAGCTTTTCTGTAAATTAGCCAGCCTCCTTACCTTACACTGGTACTT
This sequence comes from Bathyarchaeia archaeon, assembly GCA_049676905.1. GTDB lineage: Archaea > Thermoproteota > Bathyarchaeia > 40CM-2-53-6 > RBG-13-38-9 > RBG-13-38-9. The sequence goes on along the minus strand of JBAUBP010000031.1, from coordinate 1,304 downwards.
ATCGGTCGGCGCTTGTGTCCTCGGGTCAAGGCTCGGGGGCTCGGATAATGAATAGAACAATAAACTGCCTCGCAACCTTTGCCCCTCGTCCACTGTCGGGAGCGGCTCGCATTCTTTAAGGACATGAGAGCAAGCTCGCCTACCTGCCCTCCGCTCTCACTGCAAACGCTCTTTACTCGTTTTTATTCTTGAGAAATTGCTCAACACATACTTATGCTAGGTTTCTGTGGCAGTAGCAACACCAAACCTGTAGCAAGAAATCATCGTACCAAAAGCAATCGAGTTGAAATTTTCTTGCTTCTCTACAACAATTTTCTTTGTCATCACACGTGCATGGTAGATATCAGAAATTAGCTTAAGAAAAAGGTTATTGAGCATTTGAAATGCTACAATGAACATTTCCTTTGCTTCTTGAGGAACAGAGTCTGGGCCTTCTATCGGTGTTGACTGTGCTCCGAGATTGCCATATTCTAGCCCTAAACGATAACTAGCACCCATAGATTGGGATAGAATTTGCCCGCACAATTCACCAAGTTCAAGATTTCGTTTTATCGTTTCTTTTCCTGACGGATGCCCCTCATCTATCAACTCAAAAACAAAATCTCTAAGGGAAAGCGACAATACAGAGAGTTGATTTTTAGCAGCCTCAGATGTTGGGTACGATATCCACTTCTCATTTATGGAAATTAATTCAACCTGTCGTTTTGAAAAATCGAAATCATATTCTTCTTCATTCTGGGGCAATTCCCACAAACAGTGAGAACAAAAAGGCTCACTTAAATTTATTGTCTTTTTGCAATATGGGCAATTCCTTACCTTCGAAACCATACTCGATCAGCCTTTCACAATCCAAATTTCACACGGAGTTATCTTCGTGTAAAGCCGGTTTTCAAAATATGCACACAACTAATTCACCTTGAGAAGCAATAACTTCCTAATCCTTAGATTCTGGAGTTAAGATAGGTTTTGCTGGGTTGAGGTATATCTCCATTAATCGAATTATAACCAATTTTACTCTGAGAAATTACCAATGTCGTTGCTTTCAAAAAATGCTTTTCGAACAATTGGGTGATCAGATCCAAGTCAAAGGTTATTCCTCTCTCACAAATGAAACTTATACCTATTTAATGCATGAATTTATCCTTTTCCACAAGACAAAATCAGGTTCTATCTGTCACCCATGTGAATTGGGGATATTTGAAGTCAATCAATTCTTGCCCCACAAGGCAGTTGATAGTAAGGTGGCATCTCCCGCCCCCACCCGCCCCTCGTTTCGCTGTGTCTTCTTCCAAATGTCACTCTTC
>JBAUBP010000030.1:0-4427 GCA_049676905.1 Bathyarchaeia archaeon | reverse complement strand
TCACTGTAGTATTCAGTTCATTCGTTTCGATTGGGGATTCTGATATCGCCTCACAAAGTGTGATTGATACTATGGAGAATATGAGTATCGCAAGGATTATCTTACCTAGACATTTGCTACGATTTATACTCATTATATTGATCAATCCCATAAGTGTCTGTCACTTTTTTTATTCATACTAGCGCGCGCTTTATCTTGTTTTCTCCAGTTGTTCTATCTGGGGAATTTATGGTTTACATCATTATTTTTAAGGCTGGCCCATTGGTTACAGAGGTCAGAGTAAGTGCGCGCTCTCAATTACATTTCTGGCTTCAAGCTAGCATCGACTATAATGATTATGGTGATTTTTCTCTTTCATTTTATGATTCTTTTGAACACCTGTAGATGTTTTCGTCTATTGATAGACCAAATCTATAAGCTGAACTTTTATCGAATTCTTTTGCGAAATTGAATACGTCTACTTTAAACCCAGCAGCTTCGAGTCGATATTTGTAATCTTTACCGTAGATTCTCACGTGGTCTCTTTGTCCAAATTTCTTTTCTTTTTCTTCTGGTTTTTTGATTGCGGGATCTTCATATGTTGTTTCGAGCAAATTTGAAATGGGTACTTGCAATATTGCCCATCCTTTAGGATTTAATATTCGGTATAGCTCATGCATTGCTTTTCTATCATCTTGAGTATGTTCTAAGACGTGGTTGCATATGATAACATCGAATGAATTGTCTTTGAATGACATCTGTGTTATGTCTGCTTTTACATTTGCCAATTTGGATGAGAGATCTACACTGAGATATGATATATTTGGCTGTACACTTAATATCTGATGCAGTTTGGCTTCCGGTGCAACATGAAGTAATCTAACTTTTAGTTTGAAAATGTTTGTTTTCTTTGTTAAATATAGATACACTAGGCGTTCTCTATCTAGTGAGTGGCAGATGGGACAATGATTGTGTAATCTATAGCCGCCACCTACTACTTGCTTTTCTTTTAGCACTGGAATGTCTGGTCCGCCGGGCAGGAAGTTTTGAAATTGTCCACCGCAAAAAGGGCATTCGAATTCATTTTTAGAATTAAAGAGATTCGATATGAATTTGTAAATATTCAACTGCAACACAGATATCATTAATTCGTTTGAACTCTAGGTTTTTTGTCGATTCTTAATTTTGATTTATATATGGCCATATTTCGTGTTTTTGAATATCTAATAATTTGTTTTTATCCCAGATCCAATCTCGTTTCTCATAATCCAAATAATGCCAGCCGTAGACTTTGTTCAATCCCTTTTCCCATGCTTTCTTTCTTCTCTTGAGAAGATCTTTTCCATTTTCTTTATCTTTAGTACCTCCATAATTTAGGACGAAACCTTTTACATCCAGTATTTTCTTGTTTGGAAAATCGATGAAATCTCCACTGTAAGAAATATCCTTAGTATTCTTGTGTATTCTTTGTATTCCACCAAATTCTTGATAATTCTCTTCGTAATAATAGTAGATTGATCTTGGATCTCTTTTTTCTCTTTTCTCTCCAGTATAGCGGAAATCGAACTTTCTTAATCTTATTATATTGTTATTTTTCTTGTCTGCTTTAGTAATAACATCTCTTATCGGTTCATATGTTATGATGAATTCATCCGCATCACCATATATGACCCAATCAGGCTTCAATTCTTCATACTTCTCAAGGCGTAAATTCTGCTGTCTTACGACATCAAAAGCTCCATCAGTATCAAATCTTTCACAAGCTATTCCATTGTTTTGCAGCCAATCCCATGTCTCATCATTTGAGTAATTGTCAAGAACAAAAATATCGATGTCTTGATGCTGGTAGTATTTCACTACATAAGGCAGATAGTTAACCTCATTATAACAACATATCACATTAAGTATTTTCATATCAATAAACCATTAATGTTATGAAATATTTTATTCGACATAAATTTAGGATCTATATTTCAACTATGTTGAAAGTTCTAAGAGTTGATTCCTTATTCGTAATAGTGTTGCGACATTTCTATAATAATTAGATTTATGTTTTAGGATATTCTTAGCGCTATGATTTCTGACTCCAACTGTATACGCCCAATTGATTAATCGTTCATAGTCTCCATGGAGAGCTTCAGGATATTCTATTTGGAGATCTCTGCGTTGGAAATATACTTCCAGGAGTGTCGCAAGCGGTTCCTCGATTTTCGCCATGTTAGCGATTGTGAATCGAGTTGGCTCAATTTTTATTTCGTAGGATCGTTCCAGTGAGAGATTAGGATTGTAATAGGGATCTCCTTTCGCAAGTAATGATAGCCATTTTTTCTCAAAGTATTCTATATCTCTGAATGGTGGCGTACGCTCTTTGCCACGTGTAATCCCTTCATGATGAATTAGGGTGGCGTATGGTGTGTATATGACTCTTGTCTGGGTTTCATGGAGTATTTTGAGACAGAAATCGGTATCGCCGAATGCTCTACAGAATTTTTCATCGAATCCTTTTACTTTATCGTAGACACTTCTCTTGACTAACATGCAGGCTCCTGTGACTGCAGAGCAGTCTCTTGCAACGTTTAGTAGATTGAAGTATGTTGGTACTTTAGGATCGTGCCTATAGAAGGCGTGACCAGCTATTCCTCCCAGACCGATTATCACTCCGCCGTGTTGTATTGTGCCATCGGGGAATAGGAGTTTGGCTCCGACCACTCCTACATCCTCTTGTTCCGCTATGCTCACCATCTCTCTTAGCCAAGACCCATGTATGATTTCAACGTCGTCGTTTAGGAGTAGAATGTATTTGCCTGATGCGTGAGATGCTCCAAGGTTATGTAGTCTTGATGCGTTGAATTCAGATTCGTCTCTGAAGACTTTTGATAAGCTTTTCAAGTATTCCAGCGTTCTTTGATCTTGACTTCCGTTATCGATTACTATTAACTCATAATTCCTATAGTCGGTCTTGATTCGGATGCTTTCAATGCATCTTTTGAGATAATCGAGATTGTCTCTGGTAGGTATGATGATACTGACTAATGGCTCATTCTCTAGCTTGTAAGAGATCCTCCGTACATCCTTGATTCCTGAGTCAAGAATTGTGGTGTTGATACCTCTTCTTGATAGTGCCTTGTTGAGCGTTTCTTTTGTTAACATATTTTGTTTGAAGTTGTTTTTCGTAGATGAAATCTGACGTATTTTCTTTTTACTATATAGTGGTTTTGATATGTGTCCTATTCTATCGGTGTTCTCGGTTAATCTGAGGATTAAGTCATATCGTTGATTTTCGAATCGGAATGATGAGGTATGTTGATGAAAAATGCTCTTCCTAACAATTCCGAAGTTTGCAGCATAATTCATAGAGAAAAACATGTAGGGAGACCAGTCGGGTTTAAAGAAGGGGGCGAACCTACCACCATACCCATCCTTTACGTCTTCATCTGTGTAGATATAATCTGTATTGGGATGCTCGTTTAGAAATTTGATGATCTCAAAAAGGGCGTCAGGTGTCAGTTCATCATTGGGTTCTAAGAAGCCCACAAATTGTCCATCGACCAATGATAATACAGTGTCAAATGTTGCCGGTTGAGTGGTCTCTCCAAAATAGAATGTCTTTATGCGTGAATATTTTCGATTATACGTCTCCAAAATTTTTTGGACGTGTTTTTTAGATGAGGTGTTGTTGATAAGGCATAATTCCCAGTTTTGATAGACTTGTTGAGTCAGGGAATCTATTGACTTTCTCAGATATTTCCTATCTAGCTCACGTATCGACATTATTATGCTTATTTTAGGTTTGTATCGTAATCTGGAGATCTCGCTTAACGACTTTCTTCGCATCTCTTCATTGAACTCATTGCTCTTCAACCAAACCTGATATTGATTATGAGAATTGAGAAATCTTCTTCCTCGTTCTCCATATTGACCAGTAATGATTCTGAAGAGACCTTTGACGCCGACTTCCGTTATTACAGATATTAATGCGATTATAACATCTCGGAAAATTTTTCTCTTTTTTTTGGTTAATAAGGCTCTAAAGATGAACCTATAATTCGTGAGGAGTTCTTTTAACATTAATGTTCAATATCTTAGGCTTCCAATTTAGCTTGCTCTTTCCAAAGAGCCAGACGTGGATCGTCTTTTGGGAATTCTACATCATCCAATCCAATAACTTCATCTTTTTTCTTAGATCTTTTAAGAGTTGTACCTTCTGCTAAGCCAATTGGCAGATTACCTGGTTTTTCTAAGATTCCGTAGAGGTGGTGCCCTCCGATCCCTTCAAGTTTTGTTTCTGATTTGAGATCGGTCTTTGCTCTGCATCCAACCTCTAGAACCCTCTTTCTTTGTACGAGGATTGGTTCGTTGTAGTTCATGATTCTTCTAATGGCGATTGGTGTTTCGAAGTGGCATAGATGGTATGGCCTGATGAAAACATAGTATGGGCCTTCTCCCAT
>JBAUBP010000029.1:0-4070 GCA_049676905.1 Bathyarchaeia archaeon | reverse complement strand
CCCCAAAACAGAATCCACTTGATCCACCACCTCAGCGCCTTCAGCTCTTCTTTGTCGAAATTCATTTATCCTGCAGCCTCTTCCATAGCGCTTTTATGATCACCATCTAAGCCCAATCCTAAAAATTCTTCTCACAAATGGAATTCACACCACATTCAACACATCGTTCCGGATTCCTACAAAATCCAAAATTCTTTCTTTCTGTAAGTGCGCAGTATGAATATATTCCTGCATTTATTTCACCCAAAGTGTAATTATTCTGGAGCTGCAATCCCTTTAAAAATTTGAGGATAGGTTCCCTATTTTCATCACCGATTAAATTCGAAATCCCTGTGACCTTAAAAAAATGACTATTTGCAGAATCCAATTTGGTAGAATCTGATCTGAATTTAAATTCATTGATATTCCGGACTAAGAAATCAAATACGTTCTCTCCAATTCCATACAATTCATCCCATGGAAAAATATCCTTCTTAAACTCTTCCCACTCATTTTTCGATATATTGCAAAAATCATCATCCGATATTAGGGAGATCCCTCTATAATCCGAATATCTCTTCCTCAGATAATATTTAAAGCTCGAGTTGTAATGCTGTTCTAAATGTGCGCAGCATACGAGCATCTGCCATAACTTAGCCCAGAAGAATCTCCCAGGATTTCCCCATTTTTCGCTTAAAAATTTATTCACACACTTATAAAAGATCTTACCGTTATGACCGTATACGCCTTTTTCTAAATCCCGATAAAATGGACTTTCCAGGGAGCCTTTTTTCTCTCTGACATATTTTTTCTCACCTTCATAGTCTCTTAGAATCAAACCTACATCCTTGATCGAACCTATCCCCTCATCTTTCAACAGCATATAAAACGCTGTGGCAGCAAAGCCACCCTGCTCATACGCAGACTTCAAAAAGATCTCATCAAGGTCTTCGTAGCTTAAATTTATCCATAACTCCCACAAAGGTTTTGTTGTTGTCACCACATAATCAATCATTGTTTCTGCTTTTTTAATGTTCATGGTATGTTCCCTTTAGCCTTACTCCCTCAAATCACTCCTTCTTCCCTACACTTAACCTGTAACTTAAGTCCTTCTCGATATATTTACTAACCATCTCCAGATCACTCTCATCCCACTCTTTTTTTTCAATCACCTTCTTCAGACCATGTACATCCAAATCAAAAAACAAATCAAATTTATTCATGCTCTTTAATAAATCGACGAGCTCTCCCCTCTCAACCGTCCCTTTTCCCGGAAACTTGAACGTTTCTTCTTCCTTCACCGTAATCTTTTTATCGCTCCCAAACACTACCTGAACATCTCCCTTATTACAAAACTCGATCAGAGCCTCTTTAATCTTACCAAGCTTTTCCTCAGCCTCTTTTTTGTACTCACTAAACACATCCCTCACTCTCACATACTCATCAACCAGCTTCAACCCAGGATCATTTAGATATTCATTTTCCGGTTTTTTCTCCAGCTCCTCCCCGTGCTTCCACATCGGGCAGACCTCCTTTTTGTAAGCACACCAATGGCATAGATGTGAAACATTTGGCTCAAATTCCTCTGCCACTTCGATCTTGTGAATTCTGCCTAAAATATCCATCCTCAATTCTTCAAGTTGATCAGGGGTCCTCCAAGATTCCATCTCTTTATCAAAATTAGTAAAATGCCAGACCAATCGGACATCTTTGCAGTCTTTATACTCCTCTCGTACCCACAAGGAATACATCGCTAGCTGTTCATTCTTATCAAGATCTGCCTGTGCATCTAACGACCCCCCAGTCTTATAATCATGGACTTCATATATTCCATCTCCCATATCCATAAGCCTATCGATTCTGATATGAAATTTGTATTCGCCTCCCTCATCGAGGCTTAAAAACTTCTTGGTTTCCAAGCCCAAAATTTTGCCGCCATCAAACGGCTTATGACTTTCATAATAATCTTTGAGCTGCCTCTCCCCTATTTTTCTGTAATTTTCTTGTGTATATTCTTCTTTTACAATGATCACAGAATCTTTCCAATTCTCTTCCCAGATTTTGTTGTAGTATGCAATCAATTCCTCAAGAGTCATCAATTTTTCGTACATCTTGTGTCTGTATAATTTCTCCAGTGCTTCATGAACCCTTCCCCCCAAAAAAGTCTCTACCGTATCCTCTGTCTCTACCTTAATCCTATCAATATACTGATATTTATACTGCAACTGACAATTTTCATAGGATCCAATTCGCGAATAGCTAAATGCAGCCATTTTATTACCCCCAATAATCCATTAAAAACCAATTAGATATTCAATTATATCTGACTACAGACTCCTAAACTGTTTCAACACAGGTTCTATCAGCATCTTTTTTATATCCTCTGTGTTATTTATATCGAATAAATCTTTTGTAATAAATCGTCCTTTAAATTTCAAAGACTTATCCTCGAACTCCCCATTAGCAAAATTCGGATAATTTCTAGCCATATTCCAAATGGATTTCAAATAATACCCAGTAGAATCTTCGAATTTCTTATTGTAATCCTTAGATATTCTTGAAACATCGTATAGAATCCCCAAAGATATCTTTGGTGAAGATAGTTCCTTATCTGTAAGATTGAACATCAAATATATGATTTTTAATCCCTTTGGATTCTCCAAAGATGTATTAGTTCTTCCCCCCAGGGGCTTCACCAATTCTCTTGGCACATAAAACACCGAAAATTTTTTATAACACCACCAATCCGGCGAATCTAAACCTGTCGAACTTCCAGCTGTGATCGCATAACCTCTGGTTCTTCCGATTACAAAATCCTCATCCTCCTGCTTTAGAAGCCCTTCAATCTCCTTTATCAAATATGATATTTCAAAGTAGAGCTTATCAATAAATTCAAATGCCAGATTAGCCTGCTCGTTCATTTGATTTTTGTCCATTTTTATCCTCCATAAAGATTTTTTTGCTTTTAACCAGTCCAGGTTCTCGCATTGCCCAGGAGAACTCTCTGTATGGCTCGATGAATATTGTATTATGTTTATAAATCACCTTTTTCCAATAAGAAAAAGCTTTGTCAAATCCAATGAAATCCCCCCTATACTTCGCTGATATGTAATTGAAAAAGGCAAACCTGTATTCTAAAAAACTTCCAGTTCGCGGAAGATCAGCGAATCCTTCAAACTTCCTCAGATCCTTCCTTATTAGGAGCGAATACAAATCCTCGGCCATCAATCGATTTGGAATATGCCCTTCAAGTTTTTTCTCTAAAAAAGCAGTGACAAATTGCCAATTGACCCATCTGAAATCGATTGATTGGCGAACTTTATGAAATTTTTCCTTCGGCTCGCTGTAATCGGCAGTGATGGCAACCAGAAAAAATTGCTTCTGTTTATACTGTGCGTCCTTGCGTCCACCTTCAATTTCTCTCTTGAGTTGGTCCGGACCAAAATCAGAATAATATTTGGCTTCAAAAAGAATGTAGTATCCGCCTACTATCACGACAACATCAGGTTCTGTTCCATCTTCATAAACAGGCCAAAATACAAATTCAGCATTTCTCACATCTTCATCTATGACTTTTATGCCCAAATTCATAAGAAACGGCTTTAGAAATGTTCTTCTATTTGAATATTTGAAAAAGGAAAAAACATTGGAAGTTAAAACATCTTCCAATATCTCATGATGTGCTGACAGCTTTCCTTTTAACTCGGCAATATACATGGCATTAGTTATCTAGAAAAAAATATCTCATTTAGATTCAAAATCAATTCCCCTTCAAATCCTCAGACCGATCAGATCCGACCTTATAATTCTCCAGAATCACCATCTGCCTCTCATCTGTTTTTTCCCGATCTAAAACGATCCTATTCCCTTTGTTATCTATAAACACATGGAATTCACTCCTGTTCCCCTCTACAGCTATCACCAAATCCTTGAAAGTGGAGACATTCGTGCCATTCACAGATGTTATCACGATATCCTGCAATTCCTGATACCCCACATTCAGCTCATCCGCCAAAACAGTGGACAACAACACCACTTCCCTCCGATCCTTACTGGGCTCTCCATCATCATAGTAAGGGATGAGATTGTAG
>JBAUBP010000028.1:0-2526 GCA_049676905.1 Bathyarchaeia archaeon | reverse complement strand
TGAAGTCATAAAAAATATCGCTGCTAACCTTGATGAGAAAGTTGATGAATTTGAACTTGGAAATCCACATCTCAGCATCATAGATTATAAGCCAGTGCCACTGGATGCCAAGAATTTTTCTTCGTTTAAACCGACAGATTCTGACAAAAAGTTAGCCTTCGTGGATGGTGGAAATCAATCTATTCTGAATGCTCCCAATTTCTCTATTCAATTCAATAGACTATACTTCAACATATTTCAAGGGTGTAATAGGGTAACAAACGAGAAATCTATTCCTCAAAAAGTTGAATTCATTTCTGTGGCTACGGCAAACTTTCAAGATGATGAAGTTCACTTCAACGTATCTACATTTCCATTAACTGACGATCATTCAGAATTTCTACCAGATTCATACGATCTATCCTTCAATTCTCTAGATAGAACCATAATGCAAGGAGTATCCAGGGCTGACATCGGGCGTGTCGCAACAATTGCTAGAAGATTTGCTGAGTGGCGAATAGCATCGAAAATTGTTGAGAGAGAATTAGAGTATGGTGATATGATTGTGATGGACGGCATTCTAAGAACTTCTTACAGAAATGAAAGCAAATATGCTGGTGAAGCATACGCTGCAGCCAGTAGGAAAGGTGTTTTCTATACTGGATTATCAAAATCCAGTACATTATTCACAACTACAGGGTTGTCTCTGTTAGCAGCACTAAGGAAATTCGCTGCAGACAATAAAATTGAACCACCTTGGTACTATTATCCAGTAGCAATATCTAAAAATCCACAACATGATGCTGCAATTTTCATATGTCGATTAAGACCTGAAAGCGAAAGAGTCTTCAGATATGAAATTCAAGCTAAACAAGCTGAGGAACTTTCAAAAAATGAATTCAGAGAGATCTTCAGTCGTTTATATGAGAATTCATGTGACGTAGGTTTTCCAGGCTATCCCTACGGATTAATAGATGCTGACGCCAACGCAAAAGTCACAGGCTCAGATGTAGAAACTCATAGAACTATGCTTCTCTCGGAACTAGCAAAAATCGGTTCGTGGCCAAAGCTTTCAAGATACATGGAATCAACTGATGCTCACGATATCCTAGATAAATTGAAGGAGTGGTGATGATGACGGAAGATTCTGACATCTGCGGCCAGATTATAGCCGGCGAGTTTACTAAAATTTTAATCAGAGAAAAAAGTAACTCTAAGATTGAGCTTGGCGATCTTCTGGTCGCCGGTACAAGTGAAGGGTATCTAATTCTCCAAGTATACGATCTCATCTACGGAAGCCAAATACCTCAACCGATGAGAGAACATTTGTCAGGAATGAAGTTAGAAGGAATAGGATCCAATCTGGGATTCGTTGAACCACACCTACGAAATTATGTTTTAGCCGAAGCCAGAGGGATCCTAAACGTCACAGATACACCACGCTCTCCAAAGATCTTACCCGATTTTTTCGGTACAGTGAGAGCCATCACTCCAAATGATCTAAAATTTCTCAGCATGCCCACAAACCCAATATATCTGGGAAAAATTAGAAGCGGCAGTAAAATAGTAGATGTCAAAGTCTACCTTGATGGAGAGGAAGCTCTACGACATCATGTATTAGTACCATCAACAACAGGCCGAGGCAAGAGCAATCTCATAAAAGTAATGCTCTGGAGCATTCTTGACAAGAAAAAGTTTGGAATTCTCGTTTTGGATCCTCATGATGAATATTATGGCAGAAATGGTTTAGGATTAAAAGATCATAAAAACCAGAAAGGAAATCTCCTCTATTATACCGGAAATCCCCCGGCAGGAACCAATACCCTAATCATAAATCTTGGTTCAATTGACCCAGACCATTTGAGTGGCATCGTCAGATTGACAGATGCTCAAGAGCAAGCCCTCACAAGTTACAGACAAAACTTTGGACAGAATTGGATACTAGAGGTTGCTCGAGGAACTGAAATCGAAGGAGTAGCGCGGCCAACTAAAGCAGTTCTTCAAAGAATCTTCAGAACCAGACTTGGAATAAGAATCAACCAAGAAGGAAACCTAGTTTCTACAAACCGAATATTCTCAGACTCCGCAGGAGAATCAACCATCAAAGACATAGTGAACGCTCTCGAGAATGGTAAGATCGTTATTCTTGATACTTCAAAGCTTGGTGATGAAACAGAATTGCTCGTAGGCAGCATAATCGCAAACGAGATCTTGGAAAGATATCAAAATTACAAAACTGATGGAACCCTTCAAGAAAAACCAACAGTCAGCATAGTCATAGAAGAAGCACCAAGAGTATTAGGTCACGAACAATTAGAACAAAGCGGAGACAACATCTACAGCACAATTGCACGTGAAGGAAGGAAATTCCAGATAGGCCTTATCGCAATAACCCAAGTTACCAGTGCCATCCCAAGAGATATACTCACAAATCTAAACACAAAGATCATTCTAGGAAACGAGATGTCCACAGAGAGACGTGCAATAATTGACAGTGCAGCCCAAGATCTATCACATGATGACAGAAACATTGCAAGCCTTGACAAA
>JBAUBP010000027.1:0-5608 GCA_049676905.1 Bathyarchaeia archaeon | reverse complement strand
CGATATATGTAACATATTATCCCGGCGATTAGAATTAGAATTGCTCCTGCGCCAACTATTTGGAAGCTTAAACCTGCGGCCCAAGATATGCTTAGAAGAACGGCGCCAATTACAATACCTCTTACCCCAGCATTACTAAGATTTCTTTTTGTTGTCATGGAAAAACAATCGAGTCCTAATATCGCTCCAACAATGCCAATTATTACGGCTACCAAATAAGTATACGTTAATGGTATTCGAAGTCTGAATGTTGGATAGACGGTTTCAATTGGTACACTTAGAATAGAGATTACCAGAACTAATATCGATCCTAGGAGGAAGAATGCAGCTGCTAAATCAAGTAGTGTTTTTCTACTAAAGGTTTCAGGCATATCTCTCACCTGCCAATCATACATCTGAACTATATTTAGAGATTTCCAATTGATATCTGTTCTTTTACTTATCTTTAGATCGATCAAGCCATCTTGTCAATCGTGCGCTCTGCATCTGTGAAGTATGTAATTTTAAAAGTGCTATCCTAGTTTCTATTTCGATATCTGACATCTTCTCACATTACTTATCCAAAAAAAATAATTGTTTGATTACTAATCGTCCTCTGGAAATCCAAAACCTTTTTTTAAACTTCCTGTACAAGTGTCATACAAAACCTAGCGCGCGCTAGATGGAAGGAAAGAGGAAATGTACAGAATTGCTGTGATACCCGGTGATGGTACCGGGCCGGAAGTGACTGTTGAAGCGGTAAAAATATTAAAAACTGCTGCGGATAAATTCAATTTCAAGGTTGATTTAACCGAATTCGATTTCGGCTGCGAGAGGTACAAAAAAACAGGCGAGACTCTCCCCGATGGCGCCGTCGAAGAACTTCGCAAATTCGATGTGATTCTGCTAGGTGCAATCGGCCATCCGGATGTAGCGCCGGGTATTCTTGAAAAGGGAATACTCTTAAAGGCCCGCTTCGGGCTGGACCAATACATAAACCTGCGGCCGGTCAAACTCTATCCGGGAGTGGAAACACCTTTGAAGAACAAAGGCCCCGACGATATAGACTTCGTTGTCATTCGTGAAAATACCGGCGACCTTTACACCGGCGCCGGCGGCTTTTCAATGAAGGGGACACCCAATGAGGTAGCCGTCCAGTCAGCTATTTACAACCGTTTCCAGGTTGACCGTTGTTTGAGGTATGCGTTTGAATACACTCGCAAATACGGTAAAAAAGCACGTGGCAAAGGCGATAAAAATACGCTTGCCCTTTGCGGCAAAACCAATGTGCTAACCTATATCTACGACCTTTGGGAACGGGCCTTTCACGAAATGGGCGATGCAGAGTACCCGGATATTACTCGAGAATACTATAACGTTGATGCAACCTGTATGTGGATGGTCAAGAACCCGGAATGGTTTGATGTTATCGTTACGGGTAATATGTTCGGCGACATAATCACTGACTTAGGTGCTATGGTCCAGGGTGGTATGGGCATAGCGGCAGGTGGTAATATCAATCCTGAGGGTGTTAGTATGTTTGAGCCTATCGGAGGAAGCGCACCAAAGTACACCGGTAAAGGTGTTATTAATCCACTGGCTGCTATCTGTGCTGCGCAAATGTTGCTCAGTACGCTTGGTGAAGAAAAGGCAGCTGACGCTGTAGAGCAGGCGGTAATGTTCGTAATCGCCAACAAGCTGCAAAGCCTGCAGGCCGGCAGAATGGGCTATTCCACCAGTCAGGTAGGCGACCTTGTCGCAGAAAAGCTCAGTGAGTAATTCATTAATGTTGTTAGCGTCAACAAATCCGTGCGCTACTTGTGAGAATATTCGTAATGAAAAATGTAATGTAAAAAGGAAGAGATAGAAAATGGCTGAAACAACCAATGCCTACAGAAAGTTGCAGGAGCACCTGGACAAGATGCCAGTCGGCTATCCGGCAACTAAATCGGGGGTCGAGATTAACCTGCTAAAGACAATTTTCACTCCCGAGGAGGCGAAGATCGCGACCCATCTGGGCTACAAGCACAAGACGGTTGATCAGATCTTTGAAACGGCAAAGGAAGAGGTCGAATAGAAAGAGGAATTGAAACGTATCCTGGATGAAATAGTGGCGAAAGGGGGCATTACCCGTAGAGAGAGGGACGGAAAGGAGCAATATGCCGTTGTTCCTCTCGTACTCTGGGGGATGTATGCGTATCAGCTAAAGGGGCTCACCCCAGAATTTCTAAATAATTTTGGTCAGTACATGCAGGATGAATTCGGTTATGAACTTGCCACCTCCAACATTCCTAAAATGAGGGTTATTCCCATAGAAAAGAGTGTAAAAGTAGAACACCAGATCGCGACATACGACGAGCTAAGACAACTTATTGAGCAGTCAGGTAACCACATTTCTGTTCAGGAATGCATGTGCAAAAAGGTTAATGACCAGCGTGGCAAGTCCTGCCAGGTCACCGACCGAAGGGAAGTATGTATGTCATTCGGTGACTTGTCCGACCTGTATGCCAAGGAGGGATGGGGCCGAAAAATAAGCCAGGAAGAGGCCTTCGAGATCGCACGGAAGAGCGAAGAGGAAGGCTTGGTCCTGATGTCGGGAAATGCAAAGGAAACGACATTTGTATGTGCATGTTGTGGAGATTGCTGCGGGATGCTATTTATGATGAAACAATTCCCAAAACCGGCGGAGGTTGTAGGAAGTAACTATTACGCTCAAATCGATACGGAGCTCTGCAAAGGATCTGAAACATGCGTCACGCGATGCCCTATAGAAGCGGTGAAGGTTGAAGAAAAGCTGTCTTCCGTTAATCTGGCTAGATGTATCGGCTTTGGCTTGTGCGTTCCCACTTGTCCTGAAAATGCGATAAGTCTCGTCAAGAAGAGTAAAGAGACCGTGCCACCAGCGACAGAGGAAGATCTCTACGATGCAATCATGGCATATAAACAGACCTTATGAGGCAAGATGAAAAATTACCTTATGAAGACGTTGTTAAGAGTTGTTTCTCGTCTTTCTAACTTGAAACGTCGATAATGAACTTATGTAATATCCCTAATACAGTGAATAACTTGAGTATCAGTATCACTACGACGTATTTGACCCGGGTTCGAATATGTCGTCCTAAAAAATCTGCAACAACATACATAGAAAAAATAAACACAAACACTATTCTCAAAAAAAATCTAAACAAACTTCCACATGGACATAGAATTTCCACATCAAGTTTTACACTTCCACGTAAATACCATAACGCTGTTATTACCTATATCCCCGTATAGCTGGTGAGAACATCCAAAATTGGACTATTCTGATAGCGTGCTAACAATTGGATGAATCATAAGGCTAACCAAGAAGTTTTTTTCCTAGCCTAGTATTAATTGAGTCGCGGGTATGAATCGATGGATCTTCCAGAATTATTGAATTTGCTTCAAGCTACAATAGTATCAGTGGTTATGATTTCAAGTTCGGCCTTGATATGCTTGATTATTCAAAACCGCTATGGTAGAATTGTCGATAGAATTCGGAGGTTAATATTTGATCAGCGTCAGCTTAGACAGATAGGACATTCAAACAAACTAACCCAAATACCAGATGAAAATTTGATTTTGGGAAGATTACAGAATATGGATGTCCAGATTGAACTTCTATTGAACAGAGGTTTAAAACTCAAGCGTGCGCTATTGTTAAACTTCTCAGCAGTATTCGCTTTCATATTTACTTCGTTCTTGATACTTGTAGGTTCTATCCTCACGCCGACAATAATTATCCCACTTGTAGCGATAAGCTTCTTTTGTGGAATGTTCTTACTATTATTGGGCACAATATTAACAGTAAACGAGATTGCAAACTCATATGACGCAATATCTAAAGAAGTAAAATTTGCAAGGTTTGAATCCTCTAACAAATAGAATATGACAACACACGGACTTGATCGCTATTAAAATTCATGAAAAGTATTGCTGAACCAGCAAGCTAACCTTTAGAAATCTTCTCTATATGTCTTCTATCAAATTCATTGAAGATCTCTTGAAGTCTTATTCCTTTTGATGCTAGTAGAATCATTAAATGGAAAATTAGATCCGATTCTTCAGAGACAAGTCTTTCTGAATTTTCTTTTGTTGCTAAAATGACTTCTTCAGATTCCTCAGAGATTTTACTTAATATCTCGATTTCCCCTTTATCCATAAGTTTCTTAACGTAGGATCTCTCATCGCCAGTTCGTGATCGTTCGAGTATTATCTCATAAATTCTTTCCAATATCGTAGCTTTTGGTTTTAATTCCTCTTCTTTCACAGTTGGATTGTGAAAGCAGCTTTCTTGATTTGTGTGGCAACATGGCCCAATCTGCTGAACTTTGATCAGAATGGCATCATTGTCGCAGTCAAAAATAATATTCTGAACTAAAGAGAAATGGCCTGATTCTTCTCCTTTCATCCATAGCTTTTTTCTAGTTCGGCTCCAAAAATGAGTTTTGCCAGTAAGCAATGTTTGGATCAATGATTCTCTATTCATGTATGCTTGCATCAATACCCTATTATTAGAAGAATCTTGCACGATGGCAGGTATGAAGCCGTTCCCCTTCTCAAAATTAACTTTTTCTGCAATTTCTTCTGCTTTTTCTTTACTAAATTGTAAGACCATGGTTCCATATCTCTGGAATATCTATAATCTAATTGGAATGCCATATTTTGTTATGTAATGTTTGACTTCTGAGATTGGATGTGTTCCTCTGTGGAATATTGATGCAGCAAGAGCAGCATCAGCTTTTCCTTCAATAAAAACCTGAAGAATATGCTCAGGTTTTCCAGCTCCTCCACTAGCTATGATAGGAATATTTGTTGATTCAGAAATTTCTCTTGTTAAAGAAATATCGTAACCTAATTGTGTTCCATCACAATCCATGCTAGTTAACAATATTTCTCCACCTTCTAATTCTTCTACTTTTTTAGCCCATGCTATAGCATCAATTCCTGTTGGGATCCTTCCCCCTTCCAGATAGACTTCCCACCAACATGGCCCCTCGGATGTTTCGACAATTGTTTTTCCCTCATTTTTTTTATAAACACGCTTAGCATCTATTGCCACTACTATGCATTGTGAACCGAATGCATCTGCTGCTTTTTTAATCAGATTTGGCTCTTTAACCGCAGCTGTGTTTATTGACACTTTGTCTGCGCCTGAATCAAGTACATCTCTAATATCATCTATTGAGAGTATTCCCCCTCCGACTGTAAAAGGTATGAATAATGTCTCCGCCGTTCTTCTAACTGTTTCCAACAGAATTTTTCTTTTTTCATGAGAAGCTGTTATATCTAGGAAAACGACCTCATCAGCACCTTCTCTACCATACGCTTGAGCAAGTTCTGCTGGATCGCCTTCATCTTTTAAATTGACAAATTGGACACCTTTGACAACTCGG
The DNA here is from genome assembly GCA_049676905.1 of Bathyarchaeia archaeon. Classification (GTDB taxonomy): domain Archaea; phylum Thermoproteota; class Bathyarchaeia; order 40CM-2-53-6; family RBG-13-38-9; genus RBG-13-38-9. The sequence continues at coordinate 212 of JBAUBP010000027.1, read as the reverse complement.
CCTTCTCTTACGTCTAGGCAAGGGATTATTCTTTTAGCCAGCACTTTTCACAACTTCCAAAGCTTCTCTTAAAGTGAATTTGTTTTCATAAAGGGCAGTTCCGATGATAACTCCTTCAACATCAATTAAAGCTAGTTCACGAAGATCTTCGAGGTCTTTTATTCCACCAGAGGCAATTACGGGAATATCTAATGATTGAACAAGCCTTTTAG